>JAKAGC010000357.1 GCA_021817755.1 Acidobacteriota bacterium
CTAACCCCAGATGAATTACTTACTTTAAAAAAAAGAAAGGGTGAGGACGCACAAACTCCGTTCTGTGTGACCTATTATAATCCCCCTTGTCAGGACGACCCTTTTTCCCTTTTGAGTCCAAATAAAGATTCATGCCTGAATTGTGTATAAAAAAGAATTATCAGAATATAAGTTGAAATTTTTATTAATTGGTTTAGTCTTTTTCTAAATTGAATTTATAGGAGGTTAATATGAAAGCAAAAAAAAAGAAATTATGTTTGAGTAAAATGAGTGTTTCAGACCTGGATAATATAATGTGCTTTTCTCAGAAGAACAATGCTATTCAAGGCAAAATAATAGTTGGACTGAATGTCCAGGACGATGTACTGATTACTGAATATGTCCCCCCCTGTATTACTAAAATTGTTTTAGATACAAATACAATTCCTGTGGGAGGAAATATAATTTGTTAAATTAGTGTACTGATTTAACATATCTATAATCAAATCACAATAATAATTATTTTCACAAAATTAAAATATTGCCTTTACCAAACAAAACCATCTGTTTTCCTCTTTCTAATTGAAAAAAAAGATATTGTATTATATACTTAATTGATGGTAAAAGCCTTTGGGATTTTCTTAATTTTTTTTTTGACATTATTTCCATCGCTATCTTTTACACAAAAATATCCCTTTAGAAATTATCTTGAGAAAAGTGGTTTACCATCTCCATTTGTTTTTTGCACATTCCAGGATTCGATGGGATATATCTGGATGGGGTATTCAAATGGATTGAGTCGCTTTGATGGTGTTGATTACAAAATTTTCAAAAAAAAAGATGGACTCCCTGATAATAAAATTAATGTTATTTATGAAGATAATAAACGAAATATTTGGATAGGTACTCTAAAAGGAGCCATCATTTATTCGATGAATGATGGGATATTTAGATCTCCGGGACAGGAGATTCTTGATAAGAATAATATATTTTCAATCATAAAAGATAAACAGAATAATCTTTGGATTGGAACACATAAAGGTCTTGTCCTATTCAATGGAGATGGGTTTAAACATTTTTCTACGGAAAATGGACTTCATAATAATCTTATCAATTCAATTTCCCCGGGAAAAGAGGGCGAATTGTGGATAGGGGGGGTGAATTCAGGGATTACTTGTTTCAATACGAAAGAATATCGCTCATTTTTTACATTGACAAGTAAAGATGGCCTTTTGAGCGATTATGTTTCCTCTTTGTATTTTGATTCAAAGGAACGTTTGTGGATTGGTACGGAAAATGGCTTAAACTGTTATTCAAATGGAGTAATAACCTCTTATACAAAAGAAGAGGGTTTATGCTTTAATAATATATTAAAAATTACAGAAGATGCTTCTAATAATATCTGGATTGGAACATGGAATGGTGCCAGTCTTATTTCAAATGGGAAATTTTCCGATTTTTCAACTTTAAATGGTTTACCGAATAATGTTATTTATTCTATTATGCCAGATCGTGAAGGTAATATATGGTTTGGAACGCATGGTGGATTGAGTTATCTTACATCATTAAATATAAAATTCTATTCGAAATCCGATGGGCTACAAAATGAAATGGTTTTCGATATGCTCCAAGATCATTCTGGTAGATACTGGTTCGGGACATCAGAGGGGCTAAGCTGTTATGATGGGGAGAAATTTGTTAATTATTTGCCTAAAGATGGATTAAATGACAACAATATTAATAGTGTAATGATTGACCGGAAGGGGGATTTATGGATCGGGACGAAAGCCGGAATTAGTGTTTTGTCATCCGGTAAATTCAAGAAATTCAACTGGATGAAAAAGTTCGAAAATTCTGTTATATTTGATATTATAGAAAAAAGAGACGGTACAATATGGGTGGGAAGTAAAGATGGAATTTTTTACTTAAAGAATAGTGAATTTATTCCTTTTTTCCCTGATAGGATAAAGAGAAATGCAACTAATCTTCTTGAAGCAAAAAATGGAACGTTTTGGTTTAGTGCGGATGATGAAATATTTTATTATTCTAATAAAGGATTAAATTCATTGACGAAAAAATATGGGATTTCGCTTAGCCATATTTTTGGTACATACGAAGACAGTAAAGGGAAACTCTGGATCGGAAAAGAAGATGGTTTAATCTGTTATTATAAGGGTAAAATTAAAAATTATTCTCCAATGAACTCTTCTTTGTTTGATTATTCTTGCTTTAGTATTATTGAAGATAACAAAGGGTTACTCTGGATTGCTACTCCTTGGGGATTTTCTTGTTATGATGGAAAAGATTTTAAAAATTATCCTACGGAAAGGATAGGGCTTACAAGAAGAGCCTGGCAAAAAGGGTTTAAAGATAATAATGGATATTTATGGTTTAGCAGTACAGAGGGAGTTATTTCTTTTTATCCGCCTCTTGTTAAACCTGTTCGCGTTCCTCCCCCGATTTATATTACGGGTGTGAAGGTAATGGAAAAAGATATTCCTTTTGGGAAGAATAATATTTTTGATTCTGAAGAAAACATAATTCGCTTTTATTTTAATGGGATATGCTACACGGATCCTAAGGGGGTCACTTATAAATACCGGATGGAAAATATCGATAAAGAATGGAAAAATACGCGTGATCGATCTCTTTTTTATCCATTTCTTCCTCCGGGGAAATATGCATTTAAAGTTAAAGCGGTCAATTCGGATGGTTTTGAAAGTACTGAACCGGCAGAATACAGTTTTGAAATTCTTCCTCCTTTCTGGCAAACCTGGTGGTTTGTCGGATTATCGATTCTGGTTTTTATTTCATTTTTGGGATTGGCTGTCCATTGGAGAATGAGAAGGGTGAGGGAAAAAGCGGAATTGAAAGAGAAAAATCGCCAGTTAATCATTTCGCAGCGAATGGAATTAATGGGAACACTTGCTGCGGGAACGGTACATGATTTAAAAAATCTTCTGGCTGTTATTATTGGGTATTCCCGGATGATGAGCCACAAATACCAGTCTGGAACGGATGCTGATAATGAAAATTACCAGAATCTTGAAATAATAAAAAATACGGCTTCTACTGCGGCTCAAATGGCTAAACAGATTCTTTCTTTTGCAAGGCATAAAAAACAATTGAACGAATTGGAAGACCTTGGGACGTCTCTTTCGGAAATTCTGGAAACTATTAAGGTTACTCAGCCGAAAAATATTAAGATTGAATATTCGCCTCCCTCAGAATCTATTTTACTTTCAATCCAACCTGCACGCTTCCAGCAAGTGATTATGAATATTTGCTTGAATGCGTTTGATGCGATGCCTATGGGTGGTTGTCTTTCCATTTCACTGTCGAAAGGAGAAAATAGCGAAATACTTCTTAAGATTTCAGATACTGGAACAGGCATCGATAAAGAGAATTTACAACGAATTTTTGATCCGTTATTTACTACGAAGAGTAAGGATAAAGGAACGGGGTTAGGGCTCTTTGTGGTAAAACAAATCATAAATGAATATAACGGCGAAATAGAGGCATATAGTGAACCTGGTAAAGGCACTATGTTTATAATTCGATTCCATTAAATTAGGGGAAATCCGTACTATATATTGATTCTACTTCAAGTTGATAATTTCGGGTGATTTTTGTATAATATTATTTCGCCAAAAATGTGAGGTAACGCCGTGACCAAAATAATCATTATAGAAGATACGGAACAATTACGGAAAATAATGAAAGCGGAATTGGAGATGAAGGGTTTCCGCGTGGATGAGGCTTCTGATTTGAAAACCGCACACTGGAAATTAACCCAGGGAAATTATGATGTTTGTGTCCTCGATCTAATGCTCCCAGATGGGAACGGTATTGAATTACTGGATAAATTCCCGGATAAAACTGCTTCCCGAACTATTATCATGACTGCGAATCCTTCGATTCCGGGAGTAGTGGAAGCGATTAAAAAAGGGGCTTATAATTACCTTGAAAAACCGGTGGACCCGGAGCTTATGCTGGCTCAAATTCAGCAAGTGATCCGGTTGAACCGGTTGAAAGATGATTATCGTTCGATGCGTTCGGAAATTGTAGCCAATTTCACCTTTGATGATATTAATTATGAAAGCAAACTAATGGAATCTGTTATTTCCAGGGCGAAAATTCTCGCTAAAACCGATAATACGATTTTACTTCAAGGAGAGACGGGGGTGGGAAAAGAAGTGATCGCCCGTGCTATTCATAATTATTCGGATCGGAAATGCAGGATTTTTATGCCTGTGAATTGTGCAGCCATCCCTGAAGATTTATTCGAATCGGAATTATTCGGATTTGAAAAAGGTGCTTTTACAGGGGCTGTTTCCGATTACAGCGGACGATTTATCCAGGCAGACAGTGGAACATTGTTCCTGGATGAAATCGGTGAACTGCCTCAGCATATCCAGGCTAAATTGCTTCGTATTCTGGATGAACGGCAAATATATAGGCTGAAAAGCCAGAAACCGGTTAATATCGATGTGAGACTTATTGCTGCAACCAACCGGGATTTAAAACAGGAAGTGAAAACAAAACAATTCCGTGGTGATCTTTATTATCGTCTTCAGGAATCCACGATCTTCATTCCCCCCCTTCGCGAACGGGAAGAAGATATACTGCCACTCTTTCGGCATTTCATTCATGTGTTTAATTCCGTTTATCATAAAGAAGTGACTCATATTAGTCGTGAAGTCGAACATTTTTTATTGAATTACAGATGGGAAGGAAATATCCGAGAACTAAAAAATACGGTAAAAAGTATTATTCCATTTAAAACCAATGATACGATTGAACTGGATGATCTCTCTGCGATTATTACGGGAGAGAAGAATCGAATGGAAAATAAATTGGTTACATTGGAAGAAAACGAAAGCGCCTATGTTTTAAAAGTGCTAAAAATTACAAATTTTAATATTACGCGGGCGGCGGAAATTCTTGGGACTACTCGTGCACGGGTTTATCGGAAAATGCATAACCTGGATATTCGCGAAATTAATGATGCGCCTGCTTTGGCTGTGGATTAAGATTTATTTTATTCAGCAGGATTTGATCCTGATTTGCGTTCGATAATGAATGTCACGGGGCCGTCATTTACCGAATCGATTAACATCATTGCTCCAAAGATTCCTTTCTCAACTTTTAACTCTTGCGATAAAAGCTGATTAAATTTTTCATAGAGAGCTTCTGCTTTTACGGGGTCCTCTGCATTGGTAAAATCGGGGCGCCTTCCTTTTTTGATGTAAGAGGCAGGAGAAAACTGTGAAAT
>JAKAGC010000358.1 GCA_021817755.1 Acidobacteriota bacterium
AACAGATACTTACGGTTTATCCATTGAGTGATTGGAGCAAAAAATAACCCCACAAACCCGTGCCATTTTGCTTCATCATTTATATGGCCTTGTTTGTAGAGACTACGAGAAAATTCTCACCCTTGCCCAGAAGCATAATCTATACGTTATTGAAGATTGTGCTCAGTGTACCGGGGCAAAATTTAAAAACCAACCGGTAGGGAATCTCGGGGATGTAGCCATATACAGCAGCGAGCAATCCAAAGCATTTACAACAGGTCAAGGCGGTATCGTAACAACAAATAATGAAGCCATTGCAAACAAACTCCATGAGTTTTATAAATCCGTTCCTTTTCCCCCAGTTCAAAAAATTGAAAATCTTCTATATACATTAATATACAATTATTATGCATATGCCCATCCTCGTAGGTGGTTTTGGCGAGATTGGGCCGATTATTTTTATGGAAACCATATACTTGTTTCTACCACTTCCCAGGAAATTGATGAAGTTAAACCCGAATTTTATGCATGTAAAATGCCTGCTCCCCTTGCAGATATCGGATTGAACCAGTTGAAAAAGCTTGACAGGTTTAATTCACAGCGTCGTTTAAATGCAAAGAGTTGGGATGTATGGTGCGAAGCAAGAGGTTACAAAAAACCGTTGATTCTAAAAGATTCCGAACCCATTTTCTTACGGTATCCCGTAATGGTAGAACCTCAAAAAAAGAGTAACAGGGACTGGGCCATAAATGAGTTAAAAGTTCGTCCCGGAGTATGGTTTGTGACACATAAACATCCCGCTCCTCAAAAAGTTGAAGGATGCCCCGCAGCAGATTCAGCCGTAGCTCAATGTATTAATTTCCCAACCCTTTAACACCGATTATCCAAATAAATAAAATAAATCAAATCCAGTAGATAACAAAAATTTTTTAGGGGTCCAGGGGGCGATTTTTAAAAAAGCCCCCTGGTCGTCGAAGACATTAAGAGGCAATAATGTGGCGTCAGGTTCGCAGTTTTTTAAGTCATTTTGTTTACGGATGGTTTAAGCATAATCCATCCGAGATAGCTGCCAGAGTACGAAAGCGGTTATTAAAAGTTAACACCTTCATCGACATAGATGTAACCATAGTAAATCGCCATAATATAATTTTTGGGGAAGAGTGTGCATTATATTACGGAACCTATATATTAAATACGCACGGTCAGGTCACATTCGGGAATCGCTCCCATCTTGGTGCGTTGTGTTATGTCAATGCTCACAAAGGTTTTTTAAAAATCGGGGATGATGTTGCCATCGGTCCCGGAACAAAGATCATCGTGTACTCCAATTATTATGAAAAAGATAAAAAAGTAACAGATGTGCGCATTACAGCGGATATCGAAATCGGAAACAATGTGTTTATAGGCGCCAATTGTACCATATTGCCCGGTACGATAATAAAAGATCATGTCGTTGTAGGGGCTAATTCCGTAATAAAGGGCACATTGGAAAGCAATTGTATCTACGCAGGAGTCCCCTCCAAACTCATTAAGAAAGACTGGTATTGATGCAGATAAGAAAAAGAAAAACCTGGGATTATTCTATATGACTCGAGTGAAAATCCCTGATTCGATAGGACATCATATTTCGTGGAGCATTGTTTCCCGTTTTGGGAAGCAGGCAGTTCAGCTTATTACCACGTTTGTACTTGCCCGGCTGATTTCACCCGGTGATTTCGGTTTAATCGGGATGACCATGGTTTTTCTTAATTTTGCCTCATTATTTCAGGATATGGGAACTGCGTCATCTGTGATTCAGGTAAAGGAAACCAATCAAAAATTTCTTTCCACTGTCTATTGGTTAAATGTATTTTCCGGTTTTTTAATACTCGTAATTTTTTATTTCACAGCCAAATCCATTGCATTATTTTATAAAGAGCCCCAATTGGAATCCATCATCTATACAATGTCGTGGATATTTCCTATTACAGCCCTAAGCTCCGTACAAGGGGCATTGATGGAGCGTGAACTCGGATTTAAGAAATTGTCCATCATGGAGATTACTGCTACAATGGCAGGCTCAATTGCCGGTATCGGCGGGGCGTTATTGGGAATGGGGCCATTTAGTCTGGTATTTCAATCTCTCGTATTATGCATTTGTACAACCATTGGACTTTTTATTTTGTGCAAATGGAAACCACGGTTTCACTTTAGTTTGGGAGAATTGAAAAAAATATACAAATTCAGTTTGAATTTAACTGGCTACAATATCTTCAATTACTTTTCCAGGAACGCCGATTATTTTTTAATCGGTAAATTTTTAGGTAAGGAAGCATTGGGGCTTTATACCTTTGCTTATAATTTAATGCTGGTTCCTCTTCGTAATATTTCCGGGGCTATCGGTCGAGTTCTTTTTCCTGTGCTGAGTAAATTGCAAGACGATCATCATGCGTTTCGTGAGACATATCTTCAATTAATAAAAAAAGTCGCTTTTTTTACATTTCCAATTGTTATTGGAATTCTTGCCGTTAGTACTCCTTTTTTCACTTATTTTCTCGGCGGTAAGTGGGTTCCTGCTCTTCCACTGGTTTTCATCTTAACACCATTGGGACTCATTCAGTCTATTATAAACTTAACCGGTGCTATTTATACCGCTAAAGGTAGAACCGATTTGCAGTTTAAGTGGAATGTTATTTTTGGAGTGTTTATCATTCTTTCCTTTGTCATCGGATTGAATTGGGGAGTAACCGGTGTTGCATCTGCTTATATGATCGCTGCATTAATCATAGCATATCCCAATTTGAAAATCCCTTACAACCTTGTGCAATTGAAACCCTTTAATGTTTTTAAAACTATATTACCCTCATTAGGAATTACGATAGTTATGGGGATCGTTGTTTATTATATGGGATTCGCATTCAATTGGGAAACCCTGAAAGCCGTTAAATTGATTGCTCTAGTTTTGACCGGTATGGCCTTCTATTTTGGAATGTCGTATTTTATCACGTCCCCTATTATTAGCCACAGAGCACACAGAGGACACTGAGAATGATTTTTATACAAATTTCTCTCTATGGAGAACATTAATAGAATGTTTCCTTGTATTGCTCATTACAACAATACATTTTTCGTCAGATCCGAAACCTTTATTACCCATTATCTCACCCATTTTCAAAATATCACTCCAATATGTATGGCGTGGAAGCTCGAAAATCTTGATTCAATTTCTCTTCCATCCGGCGATATTTATTCCCTTCAACTTCCCAGATACAGTTCTCGGTGGTTTATTAATGGAATTCGAAAACATTTAGCAGGCCGGGATTATTATTTCCAATCTATCCTAAAGAAGCGGGATATCCAGTTGATTCATGCCCATTTCGGACATAACGGTGTGCAGGTACTCCGCTTAAAAAGACATATCAAACCGCATATACCACTTATAACTACCTTTTACGGCGCCGATTTATCGTGCCGGCAAATGGTTGATCCTTTAAAAGAAGAATATAAACGATTATTCCAGGAAGGGGAAATGTTTCTTGTCGAAGGGCAACATATGAAATCCCTATTGGAAGCCCTCGGATGTCCTTCTGAGAAAATTTCCATTCAACGCATCGCAATCCCCTTAAAAACAATTACATATAAAGAGAGAGAGCCCAATACCAATGGTCCCGTTCAATTGTTATTTTGTGGCCGCTTCATTGAAAAAAAGGGATTGATTTATGCTCTTGAAGCAGTAAAACGCATTTGGAATGATTATAAATTTAAGAATCTCCATTTTTGTATAATAGGTGATGGAGAATTGAAAGAAGAGATTGAAACTTTCATCGATACACACAATATGAGAGCTTACGTTGAACTTCCCGGATTTCTCAGTTATTCTCAATATTTAAGCAGGGTTGAAGCAGCACATATATTTATTCATCCCAGTGTAACCGCTTCGGATGGTGACAGTGAAGGTGGTGCACCGACAACAATACTCGAAGCCCAGGCTGTTGGTTTACCGGTTATTTCTACTCTTCATGCCGATATTCCCAATATCGTTGTTCCCGGCGAAAGCGCTCTCCTATCTAAAGAACGTGATGTGGAGCATTTGACTCAGAATATTTTACACCTTTTAAATAATCCTCAATTATGGGCTCCAATGGGAAAGAGAGGACGAGCATTTGTTGAAGAGTTCCACGATATTGAAAAAGAAGCCCCAAAACTCGAAGAAAAATATTCACAATTCCTCAAAAATAAATAATGAATATACTTTTTATCTCCTCACTCTACCCTGTTACACCCAATAATGATTCCACTCTCATCACCCGGGCACTTCATAACCTGGTCAAACATTGGAATCAAGAATCGCGCGTTATTGTTGTTCGCCCCGTTTACCTCTACCCCAGTGAAATCCTAAAAAAAATCATCACACGTAAATCCTCCTCCTCTATCCCCAAAAACTTCAGGAAAAAGTTTTTTACTCTCGATGATATCCCTGTCATTGTTTACCCCATCTATAAAATCCCAAAAATTACATATTTCTTTAAACCTCTGTATTCATTTCTCGATCGATATTTTCGTAAAATCGATTTTACCCCAGATATTATCATTGCACATTACGATAAAAGCCTTCATATCGGTTATACTTATTCTCAACGCCATCAAATCCCCCTTGTTTCCGGCATACATATCACCCCCGATCTAATGACTAAAGACCCTGCAGATTTTACAAAGCGATGCCGCCATATTCTTGAAAAATCGACAGCTATTGCCTGCCGTTCCAATTATATCTACAATACTATTATCCAGTGGTTCCCCCAATATAGAGAAAAATGCTTCATCGCTTTCTCCGGTGTCCAGGAACAATTCATTAATAATCCCACCACCTCCATCCAACGCATCAATTCCTGGAAAACAACTAATACTTTATTTCTCATCACAGTTAGCAGTTTAATTGAACGCAAGAAATTAGATACCATCCTCATAGCTCTTTCCAAAATTAAAGATAAACTGGATAAACTCCAATGGAATTTTACTATTATCGGTGAAGGCGAAGAAAAAGAAAACCTTCAAACTCTTGCCAAAAATCTCAACATACATAACCAGGTTATATTTAAAGGGAACTTACCCCATAACCAGGTAATGGAAGAACTTAAGAAATCCAATATATTTATCCTGGTTAGTTATTTAGAAACCTTTGGACTTGTTTATCTTGAAGCAATGGCCGCAGGTAATCTCGTAATCGGTGCTGAGAATGAAGGAATCGACGGTATTATAAAACACGGTCAAAATGGATTCCTT
>JAKAGC010000359.1 GCA_021817755.1 Acidobacteriota bacterium
CTTTTTTATTAATACACTTGTTTTAAGAGTTCATGTGGATAAAGAGGAAACCTTTGCGGCATTTCTGGACCGTGTTAAAGCGGATGCGGTAAAAATGCTGGAATACCAGAGTTACCCGCTGGAATTGATTTGTGAACGTCTTAAAGTAAAATATCCACAGGTTTCATTTTTCTTCAATATGTTGAATACCGGTATAGCGGCCCGTCAGGAATTGACAGATATGGAATCCATTCATATCCCATCAGTACAGGAATCCAAATTTGAAATGGCGTTGTATATATCCGAATACAAAAACGGTATCATGATTTACTGTTCGTATTATAACCGCTTATTCACTCCCCAAACCATCGAAGGAATTCTGGCTTTGTATATCCGTTTCCTTCAAGAAATCGGGGAGGATCCTGGGAAAAAGTTACGCGAGTATCAAGGTTCTACGACAAAGCGGAAAATTTCCCGGGTAAAAGTGGAGAGTTAACATGATTATAAAAACATTTGAGCAAGTGGTTGAGCGATTTCCGGAAAATCTGGCGTTAAAATCCGGTGAGTGGGAATTATCATACAGCCAGTTGAATAAAGAAGCGAACCGGCTAGCCCATTTACTACGGGATATGAACCTCGATAAAGGGGCTTCAGGCTTAAAAGGGGCTGCTTTACTGTTTGATCACGGTATGGATATGATTATTGCATTAATCGGAACATTGAAAGCAGGATTGATTTATGTTCCATTGGATCGTACCCAACCGGAAACCCGTTTATTGTACATGCTGGAAGATTCCGAAGTCTCTGCCATACTTACCGATAATCATAACTTGCCATTGGCTCTCCGGTTGGTTCAATCTCCATCCTGGTCACATAAAATAGATGTACTGGATATAACGTCGATTACAGAAAATATTTCAAATGAAAACCCATTACGTGATGTTCGTACAAAAGAACCGGCTTATATTCTTTATACATCGGGTTCTACAGGAAAACCGAAAGGGGTGATTCAATCTCATGAGAATGTCCTGTATTATACCCGCAATTGGACCGAACGGTTTAATATAACCTCGCAAGACCGGATGACTCTTCTCACTTCATTCGTTCATGATGGGGCAGTACAGGATACTTGGGGAGCGCTCCATAATGGCGCTGCTCTTTTTCCTTTCGATGTGAAACGTATTACGGATAAAAGTAGTCTTTCCGGTTATATTGAATCGGAACAAATTACCATTTATCATTCTGTTCCTACGTTATTTCGATACTTTACCGAATCTCTCGATCCCGGACAATCCTTCCCACATTTAAAATATATACTTTTGGGTGGGGAACCTTTGCGAAAGAATGATATCGATATCTTTTCCCGGTTTTTCCCTCAATCGGTTCTGGCAAATATATACGGTCAGACAGAGTCTTCTGTGGTATCCACAGCCGCTTACAAACCGGGTGATCTTTTTGGAATGCCGGTTATTGGAAAACCATTGGATAAAACGACACTTCTATTGATCGATGATAATGATGAAATCGTGGAGAATATGGGATTAGGAGAGATTGTCGTAGCCTGTAACCATATCGCATTGGGATATTGGAAAGATAAAGGAAAAACAGCAGAGAAATTTACTGAAGATGAAGAGATGGGAAAACTCTTCTGGACCGGAGACCTTGGAGCATTAAAAGCGGATGGAAATATCGAAATCCTGGGAAGAAAGGATTTCCAGGTAAAAATTCGTGGGTTCCGGGTAGAAGTGGGAGAAATCGAAACGATTCTTCTTCAACATCCACAAATAAAAGAAACGATCATTATTTTAAAAGAAGAAGAAAACAAAGATAAATATTTATGTTGTTATATTGTTACAAAAGATAATAATGAATTAAAGAGAGAGGATATACAGGAGTATTTGCTTCACCGACTCCCGGATTATATGATTCCCAGGGTTTTTGTGCGACTCGATGCCTTTCCTCTTACTGCCAGCGGTAAGATCGATAGAAATGCTCTTCCCGAACCTGGTGCAGAAGAAGACCGCCAGGAGTTAACGGCACCGGTTACTGAAATTGAATTAAAATTGGCGTTGTTGTGGGCAGAGGAATTGGATGTTCCACTTGAACAAATCGGAAGGGAATCCAATTTCTTTGAATTGGGAGGTCATTCGCTTCGCGCTATTAATATCGTGGCCCGGATTCACCACTCTTTCCATGTAAAATTGGAACTGGAAACGGTTTTTTCTTATCCTTTGCTTAAGGATATTGCACTTCAAATCGAGCAGAATACGGGGAAAGATACTTACAGTGCGATTAAACCGGTAGGGGAAAAAAGGTATTACCGGCTTTCTTCCTCACAAAAACGATTGTATTTTCTACAGCAAATGGAACCGGAAGGTACGGCATATAATCTTCCTGATGTATTTGATATCACTTATCACCCTGATCTTGAAAAAATTGAAGAGACATTTAAAAAACTGATTCAGCGGCATGAGAGTTTGAGAACTTCTTTTCATATGATCGATGGAGAGCCATTCCAGAAAGTGACTGATGTTGTGGACTTTAAAATAAAATTCCATGATCTGGTAAAAGGTATTGATATCGAAGAACGGCATACCTTGATGGAAGGAATTATCAATCACTTTGTACAGCCTTTCGATCTGACTGTTGCTCCACTTTTCCGGGTAGCCGTAATCCGAATACAGGATATGAAATATATCTTTTTAGTCGATGTTCATCATATCGTTTCCGATGGCTTGTCCATGGATATACGTGCCAGGGATTTTAACGGGATATTTAAAGGAGAAGAATTACCTCCTTTACGGATACAATATAAGGATTATGCGGAATGGCAGAGTGAACAGATCGAGAAAGGTGTTTTAAAAATACAGGAGCAATACTGGGTAGAACAATTTTCGGATGAAATACCTGTATTGCAAATCCCCACGGATTACCCACGCCCGGCTGTATGGACTTTTGAAGGAAGCAATTATCGTTTTGTATTATCCAACGAAGAATCGGAGCAATTAAAATTACTGGCCAGGAAAAACGGATCAACTCTGTATATGCTTCTTCTCTCGATGGTTTCGATTCTTTTGTATAAGCTGTCGAACCAGGAAGATATGGTAATCGGTTCACCTGTAGCAGGCAGAAAACATACGGACCTGGAAGGAATTATCGGTATGTTTGTTAATACGCTGGCTATACGTTGTTTCCCGGCAGGGGATAAATCGTTTCTACAGTATCTTTCGGAGATCAAAGAAACGATATTTCGCGCTTTCGAAAACCAGGATTACCCTTTTGAGAATATAGTGGATAAAGTGGTATCTAACCGTGATCTCTCCAGGAACCCGATTTTTGATATCATGTTTGCACTCCATAACCAGAACCAACTATCTTCTGATATTATGCAATTAATGAACGCTGGGCGCTATGAATCCATCCGTATAAGAAAGAGCCTGGCCAAATTCGACCTGACCTTCCATGCCCTGGAATTGGGTGACCTCATCGGTTTCTCGATCGAATACAGCGAAATACTCTTCAAGCGTGAAACGGTTCTTCATTATCTCGATTATTTTAAAACAATTATATCTTATATTCTTTCAAATCCCGGATGTCGTATTTCTGAGATTCAAATTTTATCTAACGAGGAAAGAGAGCAAATAGTGTACCGGTTCAATGATACAAGTATGGAGTTTCCATATGAAAAGAATATTTGCGTGTTGATCGAAGAGCAGGCACTTCGAATCCCGGATAAAATCGCGCTATCGGGTAAATCGCTTGATCCTAAGGCACCAGTACCCTATACATTAACCTATAAAGAATTAAGAGAAAAGGTAGTCGATTTTTCAACTCTTTTAAAAAATAAAGGAATTCTTCATAGCGATATTGTGGGTATCATGATGGAACGTTCGGTTGAAATGATGGTAGGAATTCTTGGAATCCTGGAAGCAGGAGCGGCTTACCTACCGGTCGATACCCATTTACCTTCGGAACGTGTGGATTATATGATGAAAGACAGTAACGCACGTCTTCTTATCAAATCTCTTGCAGATCATACTTTTAACTCAGATAACTTACAAAAAACTACACAATTAAATAAAAGTTTTTCAGGGGTCCAGGGGGCGGTTTTTCAAAAAAGCCCCAGGGAAGAAAACCACAATCTATGTTACGTCATTTACACTTCGGGTACTACAGGAAGACCGAAAGGAGTTATGATCGAACACACCGCCCTTGCTAATTTTATATGGGGAGTAAAACAGAAAATAGATTTTAGTGAGAATGACACAGTACTCTCATTAACTACTATTTCATTCGATATATTTGGCCTTGAAACATTTGCACCGCTTGCTTTCGGTTCCAAAGTAATCATCGGAACATCCGAGGAACAAATGGAGCCGTTAATTGCTCTGGATGTTCTTGCACGGGAAAAGGTTTCTATTTTCCAGGTCACTCCATCGAGATTGCAATTATTGTTATCCGCTGGAGAAGAAATTTTTGCTCAATCATTACAACATTTAAAATATTTACTGGTAGGAGGCGAGGCATTTCCTCCTGCTTTATTAAAACAAGTTCACCAACTCTTGAATTGCAAAATTTATAATATGTATGGACCGACTGAAACAACGATATGGTCCACTATCGAAGAACTAAAACCAGAAACCCCCATTACAATCGGCAAACCGATCGCTAATACCCTTATCTCCATTCTGGACCGGTATTTGAATATTGTAACGGTGGGAGTAAGCGGTGAATTGTATATCGGAGGTTCCGGTATCGCCCGTGGGTATCTTAATAATCCTGAACTGACATTTGATCGATTTAATGCCTTCCAGGGGCTCGTTTTGAGAAACCCGCCCCTGGACCCCGACAAAACTTCTGATATTAATAAATTATTCGAAGAATCAATACAAAGTGAATTATCAAAAAGTTTTAAGGGGGTGCAGGCGAGCGAAGAACACTTTGTAGGGGTGACCGGCTGGTCGCCCTCAAATACCAACACTAACACTTTCTACAAAACCGGTGATCTGGTACGGTGGTTGGAAGATGGGAGGATTGAATTTATAGGGCGAATCGATCAGCAAGTAAAAATTCGAGGGTTCCGTATCGAACCGGGAGAAATCGAATCGCTCATTCTTGAACACCCTTTCATCGAATCTGCGGCGGTTGTTGTTCGAAAAGACAGTAACAATGATCCCTCTATTTGTGCCTATGTTGTATTCAACCGGGCTGTAACAATAGAAGATTCGCAATTAAGTAATTTTTTAGAAACCCGGTTACC
>JAKAGC010000360.1 GCA_021817755.1 Acidobacteriota bacterium
TCCATGTAATGTTGCTCTATCGTGTGGCGGTGGGAAAACGGCATGGTGTCATACCACTTCTAGCTGTACTGAAACGACTCATTGTGGTTATACAGAAGCCGGGGTGACTTGTTCTTGTGGTGATAATACCGTATCTTTTGATTGCCCGGTTGTATGAGTTAAAATATTTTAAAATTGGCAGGAGAAACTCTCAGTCTCTCCTGCCAATATTTGAGTTCTATTGAGAACTGATTTTAAAGGTAAATGAATGAAAAATTCGCGAAGATTTAAATTTATTCTTTTAGTTGTGATAATGGTAGTTTTTTCAGGGACTCTTTGGCTTGTATATAAAAATTCGACTAAATTTCATTTCCTTACTTCTTTTTCTTCCGGAGTAGGACAACTCTCTGAAAACAATAAAACTCATTTTCTACCCGGGTTTCGCAGGATCAATCAACCTTCTCAATCCATTCGAAATGATGAACCCGAACCTTTGATATTCTCGGGCGAAACCATAATAGGTATGGAAGAAAAAGCAAAAGGTTCCATAGGTTTATTATCCTGTCTACGCAGTATAGATGTAGATAATGATAAAAATATCTATCTTGCCGATTATAAACAGAGTCAGATATTTAAATTCGATCCAGGAGGAACTTTACTTGCTTCAATAGGAAAAGAAGGGGCTGGAGGTCCAGGCGACAGCCTTCAACCAGCAGCGCTTTTTATCCGGGATAAACACGATTTATTCGTTTATGATTCTCAATTGCAACGCCTTTCATTTTTTGACATTTCCGGGAAATTCAATGATTGCACCAAATTGTTCGATCTATTTGGAGATTGGGTCTTTATCGATGGAAAACACCGCGTCTTTTACAGAACTATGGAATACACAACTGATGAATCTTTCGATGCTCTTGTTAAAACATCAAAAGATGGCAACAAAAAAGAATTACTTGCCAGTTTCTTTCGTAAAAAATTCGATCAAAATAAGACCATAATTGCCGGAGGAATTATCGATCCTTATTTTCCCTCACTCTATTTTGCAAATATGAGTCCAGACCATTTCGTTTTTGTTAATAATATGGAACCTATTTTATATATTGTCGATACAACCAAGGATACTATCGCCCTGGTCCCCCTCGATTTAAAACCCATTCCTATATCTACCGAAGAAAAAAAAGCTTATGAATATTCATATAAAAATCAATTGCAAAATATGCATTTAGAATCGTATCGCCCTTATTTTTATAAGATACTCGCAGATAATAGAGGGCGTATTTTCGCCGTTCGTTTGAAGAATTGCCTCGATAAAGTCGGAGACTGGAAAATCGATATGTTTAGCCCACAAGGTGAATACTTACGTAGCGTTAGATCACCTTATCTCCCTGAGGCTATAAAATATGATTCAATGTATATTACGGCTACGGATGATGCCGGTGAACCCATAATAAAGAAGCTAACCATTACCAATTTATAAATTTCTTTATAGTCTTATAATTATGTACGGTAAATCCGGTTATAGTATATTTTTATATTTCAAATTTTAATACTGTGAATCCTTTCAATCCTTATTTTCTTTAATTTCATTTCTCAAATGACTGTGTTTTCGGCTGTAGGCAAAGTAGATTATAAAACCAATCCCCAACCAGATTATAAGCCTCAGCCAGTTTTCAGGCGGTAGCGAAAGCATAAGTACCAGGCAAAGTAAGACTCCCATAATCGGTACAAATGGATAAAAAGGGGTTTTAAAAGGTCTTTCGGCATTGGGATGGGTTTTTCGCATTACAAGTACTGAACCGCAAACTATTAAAAATGCCAATAATGTACCTATGTTTACCAGTTGCGCCAATATTTCCAGTGGGAGAACCGAAGATAATATTGCGATAAATATACCTGTTAAAATAGTCGATTTCCACGGTGTACGATACTTTTCATGAACTGCACCGAAAATTTTTGGTGGAAGAAGTCCATCACGGGCCATCGCTAAAAATATACGGGGTTGACTTAACATCATTACCAGTAAAACCGATGTAATCCCTGCCAGAGCACCGAATGTAATCAATACATTTGCCCATCCAAGTCCCACCTGCATAAAAGCAACTGCTACAGGGGCTGTCTTATCGATTTTATCATATGGAACCATTCCGGTTAATACACCTGCCACCAGGATATACAAAACAGTACAAATAAGTAGGGAACTAATAATCGCAATAGGAACATCTTTTCGTGGGTTTTTTGCTTCTTCTGCGTGAGTGGATATTGAATCGAATCCGATATAAGCAAAAAAGATCAAAGCTGCCCCTGCCATCATTCCCAGAGGTGCTCCTGACGCATCCGTTTGACCGAATAACGTTTTTCCGAATAATGTTAATCCTACCAGTCCATGAGGTGCAAATGGTTTCCAATTCGCCGGATTAATATAAAAAATACCCACTCCGATTACCAGGAAAATCACAGCCAGTTTTAAGATTACCATTGTTGTATTAAAATTGGCCGTTTCTCTGATTCCTTTAACAAGGATAATGGTGATAACCAGAGCTATGACAACCGCTGGCAAATTAAATATACTTCCGCTTGAAGTTAAGACGGTTCCCGGATTATATTGTAATGGCGGCCACCCAAATGATTTTGGAAACGGCGTTTTAAAAACCATTTCAAATAATTTCTGAAAGTAATGAGACCACCCCTGGGCTACAGTTGAAGCAGCCACAGCATATTCCAGAATTAAATCCCATCCGATAATCCATGCGAATAGCTCTCCTAAAGTCGCATAAGCATAAGTATAAGCCGATCCCGCTACCGGGACCATTGCAGCAAACTCAGAATAACAAAGTGCTGAAAAAAGGCATGCTAACCCCGATACTACCAATGATAACATTAATGACGGACCTGCAATATGTGCCCCCAATCCTGTCAATACGAATATCCCTGTTCCTATTATTGCACCTACCCCAAGACCCGTTAAATTTAAAGGTCCTAAAATTCGTCTTAACCGGCTCTCTCCGTTCAATTCTTCCAGCAATACGTGAAGTGGTTTCTTTTTGAATAATTGACTGGACATTTTACCTCGCTCACTTTTGGGATATAAATTTTAAAAAATGATTGTAACATAATTTTGTTTCTAAGTCACACCTTTTTTATCAGTGCATCATGATCGATTTTAGGGTATAATGGATGTATGGCAAAATTAAACTTAGAAAATAAATGGATTTTGATTACCGGGGCATCCGGTGGACTCGGTAAATCAATCGCACGTTATCTCGCTCAAAATGAAAAAGCCAATCTGGTGCTTTCTGCTCGCCGGATTGAACAATTACAACAATTAAAAGAAGAAATCGAAACTTCTTCGAATTCAAAAGTGTTATATATTCAAACCGATTTGAGCAAACGAGATGATGTGGAGAAACTTTTCCACGAAGCCGTAAAAATTGCAGATATCGATGCAATAATAAATAATGCCGGAATTACTTATTATGGGCTTACCGATATTAATCACTTTGAAACATTTGAGACTATTATCGATGTTAATATGAAAGCGTTAATGTGGTTAACGCTTCGATTTCTTGAATATTTCAAGGAAAAGGGCAACGGAGCTATTCTGAATATTACAAGTGAAGCCGGTTTAATTCCGACCCCCTATCAAACCGTTTATTCTGCCTCAAAACATGCGGCTCAAGTATTTACAGAGGCTATTCGCGCCGAAAATAGAAAAAGCGGAGTTATTATTTCTTCTTTTGCGCCTGGTGGAATTGCTACCGAAATGCTGACTAAATCCGGACTCGATAAAAAACATGGGATGGATAGTCCTTTTAATATGAACCCTGATGTCGTTGCCCGACTTGCCGTGAAATCATTTAAAAAGAAAAAATTTATCTCTGTTCCCGGGTTTTTAAATAAATTGACTGTGTGCGTGGCTAGATTTTTGCCCCGGAGATTCATTGCGTTTTCCTCTGAAAGAGTATATCGTCCACTCTGAATATTAGACAAAAGTTATTCTCTATAGTTAATAGGGGAGGTGGAAGTATCATGATGTAGATTTCACCGCCTCCCAATTAAATTTCATATAATTTAACTAAAATAAATTTTCAAAGTACTACCTTTGCCTTTGTATATTCAGTAAGGTTCACTGGAACATCAGTATTATCCGCAGCAAGAAGAACCGCACGAAGGAGAATCCGAAGGTCCACAGCATGGGGCTGTGCCTTTTAATGCTCCCTGGATAATTGCTTGTGCACAACCGACACCACTTTTAACTCCAATAGCAGTAAATGGACAATTCAAAGCACATGCCCCACACTCCATACAGGCATCTCTATCTATTATTTCCGCTTTTCCCTTTATTAATTCAAATACTCCGTGTGGGCAAACAGTCATGCACATCCCACAACCTTTGCATTTTTCTTTGTCTAAAGTTAATGTAGTTACATTTTTTAAATAGTAGAATTTTTTCATTTTAACCCCCGTCTAACGAGTAAATATACTCGATACCCATAACCCCATACCTACAACCACTCCGGCAATTTGAAACGGAATAGCAGCACGCATTTCTTTTTTCACTCCCGATATAGAGGTATAAGTCGATGCACCAGTAAAATTCATAGTTAAGAATGATGAAAAGGCTGTTATTAAAAGGAACCACGCTCCATAATGGAGGAACGTATTCCCTGCTGTCTGAGTAATGAAAGCGATAATAAACACTATTACACCTGCTCCAAATCCTTTTATTGAAAAACTACGTCCCGGGAGCCAGGGTAATAGCATCGGACCTAAAACGGTTCCGGCTATGTAAGCAAGCAACACATTTAATACCGCCAATAATCCGGCCTTTCCTTGTAAGGCATATCCATTTCTGGTGATTCCCGACAGTAGAAAAATAGCAATACATATATACATTAATTTCCCCAATCCTTGCATGAATTCCACCGGTAAAACCTGTAACCGCTCTTTAAATGAGAAAGTGACCCGTCTCATCTCCGGTAAAGTTTTCATTCCCTGTTCTAAAAATAATGGAA
The DNA here is from genome assembly GCA_021817755.1 of Acidobacteriota bacterium. Lineage (GTDB taxonomy): Bacteria > Acidobacteriota > Aminicenantia > UBA2199 > UBA2199 > JAKAGC01. The sequence continues at coordinate 4,992 of JAKAGC010000360.1, forward strand.
TATCAGGTGCACGTACAGGCCCATAAATAACCGTAAAACCCGAGGATTCCTTAACTTTGTGCGCTGAAATTCCTGTTGCCCCTAGTTGCGGAACGATCAACTTTCTGTGGGATACAATTTCTTTTAAACCGGTTTCTTCAATACGCTTTACCAGTTCCTTTGTACTGAATGTGCCTTTTCCAGCCGCACACCAAACATTGATTCCTTTCGTATCCAAAACCAATATCCAGGCATCCAATCCTCCA
>JAKAGC010000361.1 GCA_021817755.1 Acidobacteriota bacterium
AAAAAAATGCACACCTTTGAAGGCGATGATGATGAATCATTTATGAAATCCGCAAACTGGAACGGCGGGATTGTCGTAATCCGCCCCAAGGGACTGTATTTCTATAAAAATGGGCAATCGATACCCGTTGAAGGAGGAGATACGCTTAAAGAAAAAGTGTATTTGCTTTTACCCCTTAATCAGGACACAGCTTCTCTAAATTTCCTTGTCGGATCCTCAGAAAGCGAGATTTCTTTTTTCGATGGAAAAACATTAAAAAAGCTTGATGCTCCTGTATACAGCTATATAAAAAATAAAAAACTGCTCTATGGAATGCAACTATCCACCGGAGATTTCGCTTTCGGGACAATTTATGGAGGAGTCGTAATTTCTAAGCCCGATGGCACTATAAAAAAAATATACGATAGAAAAGCCGGCCTTCAGGATGACAGCGTAAAACATATTTTTGAAGATTCCAATAATAACTTATGGGTAAGCCTTGAACGTGGCATTTCCAAAATTGAATACAATTTCCCTGTTTCCGTATATGATGAGCGATGTGGACTTAATGGGGTTGTTACTTCCGTGTTGAATTTCAACGGAACACTATATGCCGGAACAACCAAAGGATTATTTATTCGTGAAAAAGACAATAATTTTTCTTCCATATCCCGTATCCCAATATATTGCTCGGATATTCTTGCCATTAATGATTCCATTTTAGTTGCGACTTATAATGGTTTGTATCAATTACAAGAAAATACTCCTATTACTGTATTAGATAAACCGTCATATGTTTTACATAAAATCGGAATAAACGATAATAAAATTTTATGCGGTGTATCCGATGGAATCATATTATTATCATTAAAAAATGGTAATTGGGTGATAGAAAATCAAATAAAAATTCAAGAAAATGATGTAAAAAGCATTGCCACAGATTCTGAAGGTGATGTATGGTTTTCTGTGCAAAATGGTGACATATTTCGATTAAAAGCACCTATCCAATGGAATACCTATTCTCCTATTCATTACAATTACACAAACGGATTACCCGGTGGTGAAGTATATATAACCTTCGCATCCAAACATCTTATATTCGCCACAAATAAAGGATTATACACGTTTGATAAGAAATTGGAAAAATTTATACCCGATTATACTCTCGGTGCAAATTATGCCGGAGGAGCTTCCCCCATTTTTAGACTAAAAGAATAAATAAATAAAAATATCTGGTTTCACTCCGGATCAAAAAATTTTCTTGCGAAGCCTAATAAAGAGGGGATTTATACTATCAATTCTTCTCCACTCCATCGAATTCCGACAGTACAAATCAATTTCATTTATCCAGATCCTTCAGGAAATGATGTATGGCTCGCCAGTATCGACGGACTTTTTGATTATCAGTTAACAGACAAACCCAAGTCACACACTCACTTCAAAGTTTTAATTCGAAAGGTAACCATTAATGATAACGTACTTTTTGATGATAATATAAAACGTGCGCCCATGAAAACCAAAGATGGAAATCCCGAATTATCCTATGATGATCGTAATATTATCATTCACTGTGCTTTGCCTTTTTTCGAAAAAGAGGATGAAACCCGCTACCGGTACTTCCTGGAAGGATATAACAAAACCTGGTCAAACTTAACCAAAAATCCCCAGGCTGAGTTTACCAATCTTGATTCCGGTTACTACATTTTTCATGCTCAAGCCGTAAATGTTTACGATATTGAAAGTACTGAAAGTACTTTCCGATTCCGGGTATTACCACCATGGTACAAAACCTGGTATGCCTATTTATTCTATTCCATTATAGGTTTTTTCGCCATTGCTTTTCTAATAAAACTCCGATACCGGTATTTGGAAAAAGAGAAAAAACGATTAGAAAAAGAGAAACAAAATCTCGAAATAATCGTTGAAGAGCGTACAAAAGAAATTAAAGAACGTTCCCGTGAGATTTCTGAAAAAAATATCCAGCTTGAGGATCAGACCAAAAAACTACAAGAGCAATCCGATAAACTCAAAGAATTGGACCAGATTAAGTCCCGTTTCTTCGCCAATATTTCTCATGAGTTCCGCACCCCATTGACATTGATAATCAGTCCTATCGAGCAGATGTTACAATCAATAAATGACAGGAAACAAAAGAAATCGCTTAATACAGTACTCCAAAACTCACAACGGTTGCTCACTCTCATTAATCAACTACTCGATCTTTCAAAAATTGACAGCGGAAAAATGAAAATCAGAGCCTCTCTAAATAATATCGTTTCTTTTTTAAAAGGATTATTAGGCTCTTTTGAGGGTCTTGCCGACCAATGCGGCATAAAACTCGAATTCATTACCCAGGAAGAAGAAATTCTCATCTATTTCGACCCCTACCGGATGGAAGAAATAGTTTTTAATTTATTGATAAATGCTCTAAAATTTACTCCTTCTGGTGGAAACGTCTCATTGATTGTTTCCAGGAATAGAGGGAATAGATGGACCATGGATTCTTCTTCGATTATTTCCGAAAATGAAGATATCGATCTGAAATATATACGGATATCAGTCAGCGATACCGGCCCTGGAATTGCTCCCCACCAGATGAATCATATCTTTGACCGTTTTTCCAATACCGATGAAATGGGGGAAAAAATCCAGAAAGGATCAGGCATCGGATTAGCTTTATCACGGGAACTTATCCATCTTCATCACGGTAAAATAATCGTCCACAGCCGTTTGGGAGAAGGGACCGAATTTGAAATTTTACTTCCTACCGGGAATTCACACTTGAAACCCGATGAAATAGACTCGGAAAATATTCGGCCCTTTAAACCCGAAAAACACACTGAATTAGATATGCTGTATTCTTGTGAGAAATCACAAGATGATTTATCAAATGAAAATACAACCCAAAACGATGATATCGCATCCACGGATGAAGGAAAAGAGTCAGATGAATCGGATAGAATCGTTATCCTCTTAGTTGAAGATAATGCCGATGTCAGGCAGTACATAAAAGAACCCCTTGAGGGAATGTATAAAATTATCGAAGCGGAAAATGGGCTCGAAGGTATTCAACTTGCCAAAGAACATATTCCAGATTTAATCATTAGTGATATCATGATGCCCGGTACCGATGGGTATGAGTTGTGCAAAACATTAAAAAATGATATCGAGACCAGCCATATCCCTATTATCCTGTTAACTGCAAAAGCATCCGAAGACAGCCTGATGGAAGGATTAAAAATCGGCGCTGATGATTACATTACCAAACCTTTTAATTCCAGGATTCTTCTTTCAAAGATTAAGAATTTAATTGAAATTCGCAGGCAATTGCAAGAAAAAATCCAGATTCAAAAAACACTACTTCCACCTGAAATCGAAGTTAAATCTCTCGATAGAAAATTCATGGAAGAAGTACACGATATTATACTGGCCAATTTATCCGATCCCGAATTCGATATCGAAATGTTGACGCGAAAGCTTCTAATGGGGCGTTCTTCTGTTTTCAGAAAGATAAAGGCTATTACCGGGGAGACCCCCAACGATTATATCCGTACATTCCGGTTGCACCGTGCCGAACAATTGTTCAGACAGAGTTCCGGGAATGTCACTGAAGTTGCCATGGAAGTCGGATTTTCCAGTTCCAGTTATTTCTCTACTTGTTTCACCAAATTGTTTGGAATTACCCCAAAGGATTTTATTCATGAAATTGCTTCAGGAAATACAGAAATAATTCTTGAAAAACAAAAGAAGAAATAATAATCTACTCCTTCAAATTTATCACTACATAACGGTTTCCAGTTTCAAAAATATTAAGGTACGATTTCAAATGTTTTTAGTACGGTGTTGAAAGCGTTGTATGTTTAAATTTTTTATAATGCCTCTGAAAGTAATTCTAAATTGAATAACAGCCGGAGGCAAAATGAAAGACAATGTGATTTTTGAAAATGTGTTACGGTATGTAATGACTCTATCCGAAGAAGAATTTGCAGAGCTTACAGTAGCGCGGTTGGCAAATTCCCAGCAAATCGACCGTTTCTCGCTAAGCCGGTTATTTAAAAAAAGAACCGATATGACTTTGGAAGACTTTTTATTCAGGCAAAAGATGACCCGTGCGCTTTTCATGTTAACCAACAGAGATGAGATTACTATCAAAGAGGTTTCTCAAAAAATCGGATTTTGCACCAGTGATTATTTTATTCGAAAGTTCCGGGAATTCTATGGGATCGCTCCAGGGAAATATAGGGGATATATTGTGATGGATGGTGCTTATGAATAATGGGTGATTCCATTTGAAATTTTTGCCTGTTTATAATCTTGGGAAGCTACTTTCTGGTTTTTCTTCTATAGAATTATTTTATTCTACTGTGAATTACCTTAATTTGATGAACATATTCAATACCATATTGAAAGTAACTTGAAAATAAGTCGCTCCTTGATAAAACATTAAATTCCCTATCGATTTCAAAGGTAATCTGTGGGTCACGCTTTTAATACATCCAGAACAGGGATAAAACTCCGGTTCAGGTATATTAAAGATAATTTAAGGGTCTTTTTACTCCATTGCCGGAGTACGGCAGATAATGTAAATTTAAATTTTAACCGGAGAGAATGGAAAAAGAATCAATAATAAGGTAATAGAACTGAATGAGTACAGTTCATAGGTGTGAAATCACTAAAAAATTAGGGGACAGGCAAAATATTTACTACTAATTAAAAATAATAGTTAAGGCAATTATTTGGATATTTGTGCTCTTTATTTTTTTAAAGCTTACTTTTTTATTAATATCTTGAACCGGTGTAGTTTTAATGGGGTAATTTCGCCTTTTTCATTAATCCCCGAATCCTCAAGAATATAGATATACCCATTTTGAGCATATTTGATGATCCCATTGTAGGGAATACTCAAACCTTCTGCATATGTATTACCGTCGAGATCATGGATATTTACATAAAAAGTAACACTCATATTAACAAATTTTGCTAATACAACCATAAACAATTTATTCCCAAGATAATAAATCGAGGCTGGTCGAAGTTGTTTTCCCCACCATTTGGAATGCTCCCTGGAAAACCCATATGGAGAAAGATCATTGGGAAATGAATCCATCTGTGGTTGAAAATAAGTTGAAGAATTCGCTGCCAATATTTTTTTAACATTCAGTTTGTAATCAAACACATATATTTTATATTCAGCTGGGAACAGACCTAATATTCCATCTTCATGGGTATCGACAATACCTCCAAGGTTAAATCTGG
>JAKAGC010000362.1 GCA_021817755.1 Acidobacteriota bacterium
TTGACATTGAAGCGAATTAATGATATTTTCATTACATGACGATTGCGAAAGTGGCGGAATTGGCAGACGCGCAAGATTTAGGTTCTTGTATCGCGAGGTATGGGGGTTCGAGTCCCCCCTTTCGCAGTGCTGTTTTTCAGACAAATAAAATTTCACTCTTGTTGGATTGGACTAAATCTGGACGGATTCGAGAGGTTTTAATATGAGTCGATGGGGTCAAAAATTACAATTTAACCTTCGCACTCTAAATAATAGTTTTTTCAAAAGGGAATCAATAACGTGAAATATAAAGAAAAGGTACAAAAAAAAATTACTCTGCTAATTATTTTTATATCGCTTTTCAGTTTTATATTACTACCGGAACAAGATGAGGTAAGTAATATCCGGGGGAAAATAGTGGAACTGGCAAAAAGCCTGACAGGAATTCGATATAAATATGGTGGTCTCGATATCGATGGATTTGACTGTAGCGGTTTGGTGCATTATGTGTACAATTGTTTCGGAATCGAATTACCACATTCATCAAAAACTCTTTCCAAATTGAGAGATAAAGTGAACCTATCAGAAATCAAACCGGCGGATATACTGATCTTTAAACTGGGCCGTAGATGGCATTCAGCCTTATATATTGCGGATGATTTGTTTATTCATGCGCCAAGTAGAGGAGAAAAAGTCAGAACCGAAGGATTGAACGAATACTGGAAAAAACGCTTTAAATGTGCACTTCGAATATTGCCCGAATAACTTTTTTTCACAAATAGCGGTTGCAAATGAATTTCATTTGATATATACTATATGCGATGTTCGATTAAATGGCATCGCGGAAGCGTTCTTACTTCGATATAGAGGTTATATCCGGAGGTAATATATGGCTAAAAGATGGCTGGGCTGTTTTTTGATAGGTATATTCATTATAACTATGTCCCTTGCTTTTCCCCAGGAATCAGCTGCTCCAAGCGGAGGCGGGATCACTTTAAATTTTAACATGCACGATATTTACCTGGCAGCTTATATTCTCCGTGCAAAAAATGAACCAATGGCCGATGAATACAAAAACGATTTAACGGCATTACAATCCTATATGGAAGAGGTCTCCAAAGAATCTTATGACCAGTTAATGACTGTCGGGTGGGAAGATATCCGCCCGGATTATATGAACTCCGATAAATTAGAAAAACTTAAACCGTTTTTTGTGGAAGCGGCTAATGCTCCTGCTTTCCCTAAACTTTTATCCCAAACCCAATCTTTTGCAATTTCCAGTAAAGAAGAGTGGGAAAAGAACTATGAAAAATCATTGGGAATTATTAAGGAGTTAACGGGCCAGAATTTAAATCAATCATTTACACTTTATTTTACTCACCCGGGGATAAAAAACAATGCAAGTCTCCCAAACGGTATATTGTTATGGGGGCATAAAGAAGAATGGGCAAATTATGCAACTTGCGCGATCTGGTACGAAATTTTAAAATCAATACTTGGTGGTGATAAAATTACTCAAGCTGTTCTGGAATTATTGTGCTTCGATCATTTAAAAACTCAGCTTAATGGTGGAGAATATCCCCCTCTCTGGAATGACGATCCATCCTTAAAAGAAATGAAAGAGATTATCCTCCCGGAATGGAAATTGTATTTGACAACGGTAACCAATAAGAATATCAAAACATTTCTGGAGCAAATGAAGAATAAGCTTCAATAATACTCATATAAATAAACCTATCCTCATTTTAACAAAAGTAGTTGAATGATTGGATTTTTCTATCTTACAATAATATAGATATCTGTATTTCCCCAAAATTTACCATGATCCGTAAGAACAAAATTTAATTTGACATCAGAACCTGCGGGTACACGTTCGGTAATATCGAGAGGCATACGCTTGACACCTTCCGGAAGTAATCCACCTTCAGGCTGAAAATCGGAATTCATAATACCGCTGTATTCGACGCCATTGATGACAAGCATATCATCGACACCCCACTTCCGTATCCCGTTGGGATCGCCGGCAATGAAAACCCGTTGATTGGCTTCGCGGCGAATAGTAATCGAATTCTTAGTGAATCCCCATTTGTTTGACTTATCGACTGAATCCGGGGCACTACTTCTGATTTTCAGGATCACACCGGTGAATACTCTTACTGAACTTGTCTTCGGGGCAACTGCTGATTTTTCATCCGATTTCACTATAGGAGGATTTGAAGACGCGGCACTGGGTTTTAATGGATCGGATGAATTCTGTTTAGAAGAATCCTTTTTATCCGCATCGGTTTTATTTTTTTGCATACGAAAATAAAGAACTTCATCATCACGTAACACTTTAAGAAGAGCTTCCTGTTGTTTTCCGGAAAATATATTATTGCGAGTTTTTAGAAGAACATTTTGATTTTCTATTTTTTGTCCATCGATTTCACTAACAATATCTCCAAGTTGAAATCCAGCTTCTTTCAGAGGCCCGGGAGAGATACGTGAAATTTGAACACCTTTTTCGACTGTAACCCAATTGACTCCAAACCTGTTATTATTACCTAAGATAACAAGTGCTGCTGACGGTTTCGTTTCAGTAATAGGTTCTGTCGTGGAAGTGGTCTCCACAGGAATGGTCGTATCTTTCTGAGGTTCCTTCACTTCTTTTTTCCCGGTATCAACCGGATGGCTATCAGAAGTTGAAGTAACTATGGGTTTCTCTTCAATTGGTTTCTGGGGTTCAATTGGAGGAGTGTGACTGGTTACAAGCCATATAACAGCAACAATTATCACTATCATTCCCGCAGGAACAGCAGCCAATAACCAGCGTGGTTTAACACGTTCAACTAATGAATGCAAAAAAGTCTTAAGGGAATCGGAGAATCGCCCGAATTCCACGTAACGATACGAGCAATTATTACATTTAAAGGCAGTTGCAGTAACAAATCTGGCTTTTAATCGTTCATCAAAAGTCAGGTCATCGGTTTGCTGAACGGAAAAACTCCTACAGTGTGGGCACCTTGTAAATTTTTCTTCGATTACAACTTTAAAATCATCATTCATTGTCTTATTTTTCGTCTATTAATTTAGAAATATTTAGTCATCGATGTTTATTTTTCCTTTAAACATTGCGCCTTCTTCGATCACCAGTTTTTCGGACTTAACAGTACCCGAAAATTTCCCCTGGGAAGAAAGTTCCAGTTTATTAGAAGCATTAATCACACCTTCTAGTTCGCCTTCGAGCCGTACGGATTCGGCTGTAATATCACCTTCCACGAAACCATTTTTCCCAATGGTAAGGGTTTTAGTAAGCTGGATATTCCCTATCACTTTACCGTCTATAGTGAGTAATTCATCGGAAGAAATTTTTCCTTTGATTTGCATGGATTTACCGAGATAAGATCTGGAAGTATTCTCTGACGGATATGAAGATGGTTTCCCAATTTGCGTTTCACGCTGCGATGCAGAATTAAAAGCCATACGTATTCTCCTTTGACGTGTAATCCACTACTCAATAATAAATAACCTCTATTTATTAAATTTTAATTATTATTTAAAAAAAAACGGATGTCAATAGGTTTTGAGTTAAAAAATTAAATTTGTATAAATTTTCTATCAATAGTTGACTTTATGGATGGGTTTTCATATTATAAATTAGTGTGAGAGGTAAATGTGTCTGGTGTGAAATTTATCTTTAGTGAGGTTAGGAAATATTTTTTGCGTTACAGGGCTATACTTTTTATATTGGGTCTTGCAATATTGAGTGTAATTGGAGTAATTCATCTTTTTAATATTTCAAACAAAAGTAATGTAGATTTAATAACTCATTCTTCTATTCGTTCGGCCAAGAAAGCATTTACAGATCTTGGAACGAATATGCAGAATATGTTATCTGCCGCTATAGAAGCTCTCTCTGCAAACCAGGAAGTAGCAGAAGCGTTTGCTCAAAGAGATCGCGATAAACTCTATAACCTGGCTTATCCTGTTTTTAAGGAACTAAAAAGACAGAATAATATCACTCATATGTATTTCATTACCCCGGAACCACTTATCCAGGTTTTTCTCAGGGTGCATACTCCCCATTTATTTAATGATCCGGTAAACCGTCCGAGTGTAGCGACTTGTGCACGGACTAAACGGTTGGCATTCGGATTCGAATTGGGAATGACGGCACTGGCTTTCCGGGTGGTTCACCCGTTTTATTATCAAAATCAATTGATCGGGTATTTGGAATTAGGCGTCCAGGTAGAAGACTTCTTTAAACTTCTAAAGCACCAGACAGGTAATGAATATGGAATTTTATTTCAAAAAAAATATGTAAATCCAATTCAATGGGAATCGATCCGCAGAGAAAAAAAGCTCCGTGATAACTGGAACGATTATGAATATTTCATCCTGGTGGATATGACCTTTCCTTCGGGGTGGTTGGGGCAATTCCAATCCCGTCTTTCCAACCTTGAAAATATACCGGATGATGGAGTTGTCCTGGATCAAATTGTAAAGGATCACACACATTACATTAGAGGAATCTTCCCATTTTCGGATATTTTGGGCAAAAAAGTTGGAGGTGTTTTTTTTCTAAAAGATATATCTCCAATATATGGTGCAATGAAAATACAAAAAGAACGGGTTGTTTTTATGCTTCTCTGGTTTATGGGGATAATGACTTTTTTTATGCTCTTCTTGCACAAGCGAGCTGAAAAAGAATTACGAAAATACCGTACCCGTCTTGAAGAAATGGTAAAAGAGAGCACATCTGAATTATTGGATACCAACAGGAAACTCAATCTGGAAATAAGAGAACATAAAGAGGCCCAAAACGCATTGGAATTTGAATGCCGGGCACGTGAAGATGCAGAGAAAAAACAAATCGAAGCGGTAAAACATGCAGAACGTGCAGCACGTCTTGCCTCTATCGGGGTTATGGCCGCAAGTATCACCCACGAAATAAATCAACCGTTAAATGCTATCAAAGTAACCGCCGACAGCATCCATTACTGGCATAAAAGAAACCCGGGAGTATTACCTGAACCCTTTACGGATCAATTAAATATTATTACCAGAAGCGTAAAACGCATTGTCGAAATAATTCAGCATATGAGAACCTTCTGGGTCATCCCCCATGCACCGGAAATCGCGGAAGTTAATTTTAACAAGGCGATTCATAATGCATTTTCGCTGACCAGGCAACAGCTTCATGCGCATGGAATTAAAGAACAAATGAAATTCTCTTCTGATCCATTATTGATAAAAGGCAACCTGGTACAT
>JAKAGC010000363.1 GCA_021817755.1 Acidobacteriota bacterium
GTAGTTTTTCTTAGTTTAATTTTCCCCTATATAACAAAAAAGCGGACTTTGCAGTCCGCTTTTTAATTTAATCAAGAAATTGTACCTTGATGGTACATTTCCATTTTAATTCTCAGCGCTATTTCCTGAATCTGATTTTTCGGCATTTCCTAAACGAGATTTAGCTGCTTCGATAATTGCAGCAAATCCTTCTTCTTTTTCATCTTCTGTTTTTCCCTTTGCTACTTCATTGAAATACAATTGCTGGAGGTATTTATAGGCGTCAGTTGCTTTGTTGAAGTTAGAGAGTACATAGGAATCTGCGAAATACTTAATCCCCTTTTCAGCGTCTGTTTTGAATACTAACTGACCGATCTTAAGGGCCAGATCTGCTTGAGGTTTGAGTTTGTAAGCGGTTTCAAAATAGGAAAGGGCTTTATCTCTATCTTTAATCTTGAAGTAGAGAACACCAAGGAAATGTACTTCATTAAATTTTGGATTTTCCTTATTCAGCACTTTTTCTGCAAGAGAAATCGCTTCATTGAATTGGTTTTTGGTAGAAAGGTTATATGCATAACCGAAAATCTGGGTCGCGGTGCTTTCGGACTTATCAATTTCGTAAGCCAATAATGCTTTTTCAGCAGCCTGTTTTATCATTGCTGCATCGTCTTTGTTTTTGTTGAAAAGAATAAGAGCCTGGAGTTTGTACGCAGGCGCCAGGTAGAACATTTTATAATTATTGATGAATTGATCTGCCTTTGCTTTATCCTGTCCGGATTTTTCCAACTCTTTAATGCCTTCTTTCGACAATTCAATAATCGATTCTGCATAATTCATGGCTTTATCCAGGTCTTTCTTAGTAATATAAAACGCATTGGAAATTTCGAACAATACATTCAATTTATTACTCGGATCAATTCCCTCAATACCAACGGCAAGCTCTCCGTATCGGATGGTATCATCGTAGAGTTTTAAGCGGTATGATGTATCGACAGCCTGGATATAAATAAATTTAATATATTTATCATCTTTTTCAGTTCCATACTTGTCGATATACTCTTTCAACAACCCTATTTTTGTTTCAAGGTTTTTCTCACCTACCGCCTTCAGATAAAGATCATCTTTCTCCTTGGCCGAAACAAAAAAAACCGAGACAAAGAAAAACAAAATAGTAGCTGCTATAATTTTTTTATTCATAGATTGCCTCCGTTTGAATGATAAATTTTGACATGTTAAATATTAATTATAGACCATATTTTCCTTTTGTCAAGCTTTTTGGTTGATTTTATTGAAGAATTGGGGTAATATGTCCTTTACAAAAATTCCATATGGAAAAGAAATAAATGAATTGGGTTACAACGGAAATAAACGGACAGGAAGTGAGTATTGCTTTCGATGAAAACAGTATTCATATATATAATGCATTTCCAATTAAGGATGATTTGAAATCCCGGGGGTATCGTTGGAATCCTGCCGATAAAAGCTGGTCTATTAAACCTGCAAATCTCCATTCCGAAATCGAAATCCTTAAAAATAATCTTAATTCTCCTTCCAAAGCTGTTCAAAAAGAATCGAAAGACTCTCAAAATTCTTTATCTCCTTTTCCCTCTTCTCTTTCTGTCGCAGAACTCAGAAACCGCTTAGATATGCTTATAAAAGAAGGTATCCGGGGAACGTTATGGATTCGTGGAGTTGTTGCTTCCGATGTTAAAAATTATACATGGATGTCTTATTTCGATTTAAAAGATGAAGATGAAAGTAAAGATATCTTTTTTCGTGTTGAAATCAAAAAAAATTTTATTGATAAAATTAATCATAAACTCTCGGATATTGGAATAGCTCAATCTTTAGGTAAGGATCTGCCTATTTTTTGCCAGGTTGAAGTTTATCTCCCCCTTCGAAATGTTGTCGATATCCGGTTGAGCCTCCTTGATATTTTACCCGAATATACTCAATCCAGACTCAAAAATCAACGTGAAATCACTCTCGAAAAATTAAAAGCAGAAGGTATTCTAAACAATCAAAAGAATCTTCTGGTACCCAATTATATATCAAACATTGGTCTTATCACTTCTGAACAGGGTACATCTATAACAGATATACAAGCAGGTTTACACCCTTTTGCCACTAGGTACTCCTTCTACTTTCTTGATTCCAGGATGGAAGGCTCGAACGCAGTTGAAAGTATCATCCAGGCTATACTTTTTTTTGAAAATAATCCACATATTAATATAGATGTACTATTAATTGCCCGTGGAGGTGGAAGCGAGCAGTCCCTGGCCGTTTTTAACGATTTACGCCTCTGTCGCAAAGTGTGTCTCTCTCCCATTCCCATTATTACGGCTATTGGACATGAAAAAGATATTTCTGCTATTGAACAATGCTCCTGGTTTACTCCTACCCCATCTACCCCCTCCGGTATCGGTAAATACCTTCAAAATAGATATCTGCTGCTTCAAGATCAGCTTTCTTATTCTATTTCGCGCTTGATTCATCATTTTATCACTATGCACCGGGGGGAATCGCAGAAAATAAAAGCGCTTCTTAAACATATTCCTATCCAGATTTCAAGTTTTTTAAAATTACGAGAGGAACGGTTTCGTGGACTTTCAAGGAAACTCGAACAATCTGTTATTTTCTCAGTTCGTCATCATGAAAATCGACTCTCTTCTTTAATTATTCATTTTGTAAAATCTTCACGTGATATACGAAGTAGAAGTGCCCGGGATATTCATTCTGCCTCCCGATATATTCTTCTCCGTATGAATGCTTTACGTCGAAACGGATTAAATAATGTAAAAAAAACAATGATTAAATTTGATTTTAAAAAACAATACAGGGAAAATTTGAAAAAGTATCAATCTTTTAGAGAGAAAGCCCAGTTTCTTTTATTTCGTAGTTCGAAAGCCTTCAGTGAATCAGAAAAAATCCTTCAATCACGTATGCAGGTTATTCGAGCGAATGAACCCAGACAAATTTTAAAAAAAGGTTTTACTCTCGTTTTTGATGATAACCGAAACGTAATAAAATCCGTTGCTGATTTCAGCCGGAAAGAACATGCTTTCCTCGAATTTCATGATGGAGGAGTTTCTATCGTAAAAGCCAACATTAAGGAGGATAAATGAGTAAACAATCCCAATCCCCAAAATATGAAGAAAATTATGCTATTTTAGAAAAAATTACGGAATCTCTCAATAAAGATGAAATAGGGATCGATGACCTGGTCGAAAAAACCAGGGAAGCGCTCGATGCCGCTCGTATATGTATGGACATACTCAATAAGCAGAAAGGTGAATTTAAAAAACTTGAGCATGAATTTTCCCAATTACTTAAAAATAACCAGGATTCCGACGATAACCCTCCCCAACAATCCGATTCCTCCTCTATTCCTGATGAAGTTGAAGAAGGCGATGATCCTTTTTAATTAGGTGAAATCGTGAAAATTTCTTTTGGTGTAAAATTCTTTCTGTTTCAAATAAATAATACGACTAATTAAATGAAGAAAACACTCGAAAAAATAATTAATTCCTCTCCTCTCGAATTCGAAGGCATTCCTTACGATGTTGTCCGGCGTAAAGTGATGTATGCCCGTGTTGAATTTAAACGAAATAAACTTCTGGTTGTTGTCCCTCCCGGTTTCTCTCCACTTCGAATTCTAGAAGAAAACAAAGAAACGATTATAAAAAAATTCAATCGCTATATGAAACATATCGAAGCGGCTAAAAAAGCTCCAATGGTTGATTGGACCATCGATCAATTTGAGAGTATCGTTTCAACTTATATCGAATCTTATTCCCGTATTTTAAAAGTTAAGCCCAGGTCTATAAAATTCAGGAAAATGAAACGGAGATGGGGTAGTTGCAGGAGCGATGGAACAATTACCTTGAATATTTTTTTACAATTTGTTCCCCAACATCTCATTGCTTATATTATTTTTCATGAACTCGCCCACCTGATTGTTCGAAATCATGGAAACAAATTTAAAGCTCTTATAGCAACACAATACCCCAATTACAAAGAACTCGATAAAGAGATTGCACTTTATGGGTTAAAGCTACTTTCTTAAGTCAATTCGTATAATTTACGTATTTCTTCCGCCCATAATTCTTCATCGATTGTTTCTAAGATTAGTGGAATATTATCCAGTCGTTTGTCCTTCATCAGAAGTCCGAACGTTTCCCATCCCAATTCCCCTTTTCCCAGGCTGTGATGTCTGTCTTTATGGCTACCAAGCGGCACCATCGAATCATTTAAATGCATCCCTTTCAAATACCCTAATCCGACTATATCATTGAATAATGAGATGGTTTTATCGTACATTTCCTGTGTACGGATGTCATAACCTGCCGAATAGGTATGACAGGTATCCAGACAAACTCCAATACGTGATTTGTCTCCAACCAATTCGATGATTCTTGCGAGATGTTCAAACGTATGGCCCACATTTCCACCTTGCCCCGAAGTATTCTCGATCACTGCTGTAACGCCCTTAGTCTCATCCAATGCCATATCGACACTTTCCGCTATCCGTTTGATACAATCTTCATCCGACATCATCTTCTTGTGGCTGCCCGGATGGAAATTCAGGTATTTTAAACCCAACTGGCTGCATCGTTTCATCTCATCTAAAAAAGCTTCCCGAGATTTAATCAATGCCTCCTCTTCAGGCGCGCCAAGGTTCACCAGGTAGGAATCATGTGGTAAAATATGGTTCGAAGAAAAATTCCCTTCAAGGCAATACTCTTTAAACTTTACAATCTCTTCTTCTGTTAAAGGTTTAGAGTGCCACTGCCGTTGATTCTTTGTGAATAACGCAAATGCCTTCGCACCTATTTTCATTGCATTTAATGGCGCATTATGTACCCCACCGCTAGCACTAACATGAGCACCTATATATTTCATTTTTACCTCTTTTATTTTCTATTCTATTTAAATGTTGATTATTCATCCTCTATCTCATGAATATCATGATATTGAGAATGAGAATCTTTATTTTCCGGTTCAGCCGGTCCTGGGAGAATCTCTCTTAAATAGAATTCCATCCCACGTTTATGAGTCCAATCTCGTGGGTAACCCAGTGAGACCTCTTCAAATCTTACTCCGTCCCGGTAATGAGTTCCTCGAATATGCATGTGGCCGTAAACCACTACGGAAACAGGAAACCGTTTATGCCAATCCTCTGTTTTTTGAGTTCCACACCATACTGAAAAGCGTGGGAATCGTCTTATATTTGCCATTTCTCGTCGTA
>JAKAGC010000364.1 GCA_021817755.1 Acidobacteriota bacterium
TTATCCGGGAATCGAATTTCAACTGTTTCAACCGTTCCACCCAATTCTACCACAGAACAACATAGTATATTCAACGCATCCGTAACAGCCTGCTCACCTATACCCGTTACATCAACAAATAACCGGGAAGATCCTACTCTTACTTTTGTCTCTTCACTATTAATAATCGGAGGCATCGATAAAGTTAATCCCTTCGAGTCCATTAACAACGGGTAATGATCGAAAGTTTCCAATAAATGTGCATAAGCTGTTCCTTTTGGATGTTCTTTCAATATCTCTTGCGGTGTCATTTCCCTTTGAGGAACTCCCAATGCATGAAATTTGAAATTTGTAGGAGACACGCTTTTATAAGTAATTGGTAGAGTTAAGGTACTCATATCATAAATACCTATTGAGGCCAATTTACGATCACGACCTACCCCCCAATGCAGATTCTCCTGCATCTTCATCAGTTCTCTCAATACAGTTTGATCTACCGGTGGAAGATTGATTACCGCGCACACAATATAAGGACGGATATCCAGTACCGAGGGATCCACATTCACCAGGACATCGCTTTTCCCACAATTAAATCCAGGCATACCTTCTTCCAATCCCAGGTAACCCTTTAATGCTCGTGATAACCCCGTAACATTAAACAAATCCGGTCTATTGGCCAGTAAATCCAACCGAACAACTCCATCCGAGGCATATTTCTCAAAATCTGTTTCCTGTTCATGTCCGCAGAAGGTACACCGTCTTGCTCCTTCTTCTGTCGACAGTTTATCATTCAAGCCACTACATACCGGACAACTGTACAGGTTTATTTCTACTGTATCTTCAACATCGCATCCCAATTGTTCTAACGATTCCACGATCGTTTCCATGGGATATTCTTTCTTTAACAAATGACTTAACTGTTTGATCGATATAGTAACTACAGGCATAGTGATATCTCTTTCAATTCATCCAGGTCACTCCAATAAAGCTCCCTGATATCTTTAATTCCATGACGCATCATTGCCAATCTTTCCAGCCCCAAACCCCAGGCTAAAACAGGAACATTGCAACCAAACGGCACAGTAACTTCAGGCCGGAAAATTCCCGACCCACCCATTTCCAACCACTGCTTCCGGTGTTCCATATACACATAAACCTCGATACTCGGTTCCGTGTAGGGGAAGAAGGAAGGTTTAAACTTAACTTTATCAAATCCCATCTTGCAGTAGAATTCCTTCAAAGTTCCCAGCAGAGTCGATAGATTTGCTTGTTCATCTATAATAATTCCGTCTACCTGGTAAAATTCCGGTAGATGTTTATAACTGATCGCTTCATTTCGAAAGACTTTTCCAACACAAAACACTTTACGTGGAGGTTTCGGATTTGCATTCAAAGATCGAATCGATGTAGCTGTTGTATGTGTACGCAGCACTATATTTTTAGCACGTTCCAGGTCCCATTTGTACCCCCAGCCCTTTGAACCTGTTTCCCAGCCGTTTTCATGCGTTTGTTTTACACGGTCAACAACTCCGGCTTCCGGCAATTTTGACTTAGCAGGTCGCGAAAGGTAAAATGTATCCTGCATATCGCGAGCAGGATGATCCTGCGGTTGGAATAACGCATCAAAATCCCAGAATGAGGATTCTACTTGTGGAGATACCACTTCAGTAAAACCCATTTCAAGAAACGCTTTCCGTGCTTGTTGAATAATCTTTTGAAGCGGATGAATCTTTGCTGGATAAATTTTCTCTGCTTCAAGCGTTACATCATATTTCCGCAATACAATGTTTTTCCAATTCCCGGAAGATATATCTTCAGACGATAACCGATTTTGTTCACGCACAATGATTACACCCGAAGCTAAAGCAGTTCTCCCCGAGTCAGATAATTTCATATATCGAAATACACGCGGTTTAAGTTTTGCCAGCCCCGGACGGTTTTTCAATAATTCTCTAACAGCACTTTCATCTATGGAATGAGCCTTTAATTCATCCAGAAACAATGAGCGAGCTTGTGGATTAATTGTAAAAGCCAATCTTACTGCTTTTTCATCATCAGCAGGTATCGTCAGTGCATCTCTGCCTGCCTGGAAAAGCACCACTTCATCTTTTTCTTTATCAAGCCAGCCTCTTGCTTTTCCCCATTTAATAACTTCATTCAACAGGATACCCTTTTCCTTGATCTGTTCAACCAGATCACGTACTTTAATACGACCTTCTGCCGATAAGATCGATAAAACCTGCCGTTCCGGGAGTCCTTTGTCCAACTGCTCTAAAGCATCTTCAGCCATTACCAGTTCTTCTCGTTCTTTTTCTTCGATGATGACCCAGCCTTGTTCCTGACCATAGGCCAGTGTGGCTGTAACCAGCGGTTGATCTACTCCTGAACCCGCTACGATCTCACGAAAATCCGGAGCTGTTTCCGACTTCATCAGCAGTTCAAAAATCTTCCATTGATTTTCTGTAAATTGGAGTGCCATGATTGATTCACCTTAATTTATTTCCAGATTGATTAAAAAGAGATTGTATATGAAAAACGCGATAATTTCAATATTTAAAACATTTTTCCCTCCCTAATTTTGTACTTTCTTTTTTAGGAATCCCTTTTATAAAAAGATTCCCGGACTTCCCTAAAATTTTTGCTAAATTTATTATTATCAAATGCTTTAATATAGTATATAATGAAATATATTGAATTGAGTTATGAATCCTATACTTAAAAAACATGGACAAATGCCTCGCTTGTTAAAGCAATTATCAGCGGCGGAAGCTTATCAAAAATTCAGTTTCATTATTTCAACCATTATCGCTGTACTTTTGGGAATCAGTGTCTCCATTTCTCAAACTGCTACCGCTTTTTATCTTTCATCCCTTTCTTTCATTTTTTCGATCTTTTCATTTATCGCATTTCTAATTTTTCTTTTTTTATTCTTTAACGCCAGAAAACAAACACCTGTACGCGATCCCGCTATTTCTGTCAAATTCCAGGGCGCAGCTTTCCGGTATTGGTTCATAGCCCATAGTCTTATCTGGATTTTCATTTTTAATTCTGCTCTGTCTTTTATATATATAATTTTCCTTCCCAGTCCCCTTCTTATTATTATTCTCGCAGGAATTGTTGCAATTGTCGTCCTTTCTATCGCTGGTGCATTTTTTTCACCTACATTACATACTTCCAGGATGCTTGGGCTCTGTTGGAAAAGTCCTATCCCCGAAAATATTAAAAAGAAACCTATCCTTTATGCTTCTGCTACTGTTTTTTTGAGTCAACGTTATGAACAAGCCGCTTTATACGATCAAAAACAATCCATTCCTCTTCTTTGGTCTATCTCCAGGGCATTCGAACCTTCCCCCGTCGGTAGTGTCTCCCGGAAACTTGAACTCATCCCATCCGCATTCAATATAAAAATGATTTTTAATGAAATCAAGCACCGTTTTAATGTCTTGATTCCTCTTTTTTTAATAACTGCCATTCTTTCTGCAATTCCATTTATTCTCGGGGTAAATCCCGTTTCTCCTGACTCCGTTCCTCGAGACTGGCCCATTTTTCCCCGTAATGCAGATACGCCTCAATCCCAGCTTCAATCTCTCCAAAAAGATATAAATAAACCTTCCAATCCTGATAAACCCGAAAACCAAAAAAACTCCGAAAACATGTATTCTTCTCAAAAAGATCAAAATATTAATAAAGACGATATAGAAAAAAAGGAAGAAGACATAAATTCTAACACAGAAAATTCGTCTCAGCTTCCCCCAGGTAATCAGGATGATGAAATTGGAATAGAAAAGAATTCATCCACCCAAATGAATTCTAATACAGATAATAATACAAATTTCGGGACGAATAAAAAAACTGGTGAAGACCAAAACTCCCCAGACCAGCGAAACCGGCTCAACAATCAAAATCAGCAAAAGCAACAGAACCAACCCTATTCTCAAGATCAAAAAAACCAGAATTACAAACAGAACGAACAATCACAGAAAAATCAAACAAATCAAGCCAATCAAAAAGAGACAAACAGTAATTTACCCTCCAATTCCAACAAGAATAACGGGGCAAACAAAAAAACCGGTGAGAACCAAAATTCTTCTGATCAACAAAAGCAACAATATCCTCAAAACCAAAAAAATCAGGACTCTCATCAGAATAAACAAGGTCAAACAGATCAGAATTTTCAAAAAGGAGCAGGTAAAAAAGAAGGTGAACAAACCGGAGAAAAAGATAAAGGGAATCAAGGACAATCCGGTCAATCTCAAAAGTCAGGTAATTCCCAATCTCAGCAACCCGATCAAAAAGGTCCAGGCCAGTCTCAAGGAGAAGGTTCCCAACAGGATAGTAATCAAAATGGACAGGCAAGCGGAGCGGGACAGGATTCTCAACAAGGAAAAAACTCCGCTATACAAAAAATACAGCAGGGTAACGGACAGGATAGTGGAGGATCAGGTGGAAAAGGTCAGGGTAAAGGTTCTCCTGATGAAAAGCCCAAAATGTCAGATGAACCCGAACCCTTAGAGCCTTTACCTTCCCGCTCTTCTCCTATTGTTTCAATCGAATTACCCACCCTCGATCCATCCGGAAAAGCAGGGAAAAATCCATATAAAGAGCAAAAAGACAAATCCTCCCAACCACCAAAATCCAAAGCGCCTACATCCCAATATTCAACAGAGAAGCAGAATCCTTCCATTTCAAAACCCGATCAATTTTTGCCCAATTGGATACGAATCATACTTCTATTAAAATAAATAAAGGAAAAGATAATGCAAAAAAGAGAAATCGAAGAACTCGCTCAAGCCATTATGGCTCGCGTTCAATTAAAGATGTTTGGAATGGATGATGTCGTACGGTTATCACTTGTTGCATTTTATACCGGAGGACATATCCTTTTAGAAGGAAATCCCGGATTAGGGAAAACCGAATTGGTAAAGACTCTCGGTCAGGTACTGGGGCTTCCATACGGACGTATTCAATTTACACCCGATTTAATGCCTTCAGATATCACCGGAACTTATGCTCCCGATTTTGAACAAGGGCAGAGTCAAAAACTCATTTTCCAGCAAGGTCCAGTATTTACTTCCTTCCTCCTCGCCGATGAAATCAACCGTGCCACACCAAAAACCCAGTCCGCTATGCTTGAAGCCATGGCCGAGAAACAGGTCACAGTATTGGGGAAAAAGTTTCCCCTTCCTATTCCTTTCATGGTATTGGCCACCCAGAACCCTATCGATCAT
>JAKAGC010000365.1 GCA_021817755.1 Acidobacteriota bacterium
GAAAGCAATCGATTGGCCCAAAGGAAATAAAAAACAAAAACCTGTATATAATTATAAACAATGCATCCGTTGTTACTGCTGTCAGGAAACCTGTCCAGCCAAAGCCATTAATGTACAAACCCCCTTACTGGGACGGTTGTTGATCCGAAATAAATAATGCTTTAACAACAAAGAACTCCTTTTATAAATATCTGTTGATCATATAAAGAATTTTTTATAATTATAGCTAATATTATCTTTACCGGAATTTAGGAACGGTATTTCTGTAATCCCCGGTTAAAAAAACTCGATCATCATATTTTTCAGTTCTTTGATTTTATCCCTTAATAATGCAGCACTTTTAAAATCAAGGTTTGCTGCCTTTTCTTTCATAGCAATGAATAATATATCTATTTCTTTTTCTAATGCTTCCTTGTTTTCAAATTTCGCAGGGATGTTTTCTTCACTTTTCTTGATCCAGTAATCATCATCATAGAAATCTTTAACTTTTTTTAAAATCGGAGTGGGTTTTATATTATGCTTTAAATTATAATCTTCTTGATATTCGCGTCGTCGTGTTGATTCATCGATTGCTCGAGTAAGCGAATCGGTCATCTCCCTGATGTAGAGAATTACCCTACCGTTGATATTTCGTGAAGCGCGCCCGAAAGTCTGTATCAACGATGTTTCAGAACGAAGGAACCCTTCTCTATCCGCATCGAGTATAA
This sequence comes from Acidobacteriota bacterium, assembly GCA_021817755.1. Classification (GTDB taxonomy): domain Bacteria; phylum Acidobacteriota; class Aminicenantia; order UBA2199; family UBA2199; genus JAKAGC01. The sequence continues at coordinate 708 of JAKAGC010000365.1, forward strand.
CCACCAGTGACACTTCCGGAAGATCCAATCCCTCTCTCAATAAATTAATTCCAATCAAAACATCGACTTCTCCTGTTCGTAAACGTTGAATAATTTTTATACGATCCAGAGCTTTTATTTCAGAGTGCATATAAGTACAATTGATTCCTTTTAAAAATAAAAAATCCGCAAGCTTCTCTGCCATTTTTTTTGTTAAGGTTGTTACAAGGATACGGTTTTTCTTTCCAATTTCGATTTGTATTTCTTCAAGCATATCCTCAACAGGAGAGTCACTGTTTCTTATTTCGATTATTGGATCCAATAATCCCGTAGGCCTTACAAGTAAATCAGTCACATTGTAATTGGTATCTTTAATTTCATAAGTGGAAGGTGTGGCAGAAACATAAAGAAGCTGTTTGAAACGGTTATCTGCTTCCTCAAAATTCAAAGGTCTGTTTTCCAATGCAGATGGAAGACGGAAACCATATTTAACGAGGGTTTCTTTCCTGGAGCGGTCTCCTCTATACATACCGCGAAGCTGAGGAATAGAGATATGAGACTCATCTATAATTGCCAGGTAATCGCCTCGGAAGAAATCGAGCAATGTATATGGCGGTTCCCCTTTCTTCCTTCCAGTCAAATACATAGAATAATTCTCAATCCCGGCACAGTAACCGAATTTTTCAAGAATCTCCATATCGTAAAGAGTACGCTCTTTAATCCGCTCCGCGTATTCTATCTGGTCACTCTCAATAAAATAGTTAATCCGCTTTTCTAATTCATGTTTAACTTCCGATATGATATAATCGAGCCTTTCCTTTTTAAAATGAAAATAACTGACAGGGAAAATATTCACCGAATCGGGAAGTGTTAATGCTTCTGCAGTAATTGCATCAAATACCTCTATTCCTTCTATCACTCGCCCATCAAGTATAAAACGTACAGGGTTCTCTTCACTTGTTGGAAAAAGTTCTACAATATCCCCTCTTACCCTAAATTTGCCTGATTCCATCAAGCCATCGGTTCTTGCATAACCAAGAGAAACAAATTCCTTGATAAGTTGCTCCCGAGGAGCAATTGAACGCACTGAATAAGTAATTTTCTGATTAAAAAAATCATCAGGAGAACCGATACTATATATCGAAGATATCGATGCAACAATTATGGTATCTTTGGTTTCCAATAAACTGCGAATAGCATCAATTCGAAGCCGTTCGAGTTCTTGATTTATCGATACTTCTTTTGCAATATATAGATTCCGTTGTGGAATATATGCTTCAGGTTGATAATAATCATAATAACTAATAAAATACCCGACACGACTTCGAGGGAAAAAGCTTTTAAATTCCTGATATAATTGAGCAGCCAGTGTTTTATTGGGGGATAATACAAGTGTTGATTTCCCCAGCTTACTGATTAAGTTTGCCATTGTAAACGTCTTCCCGGAACCAGTTACTCCCAATAATACCTGACGGTTTACCCCCTTTTTAAAATTATCGGACAACCTGTCAACTACCCGTTGCTGCTCAGAAGTTATTTTATATGTAGATGTTAATTCAAACATAAAATTATTATATCATATTATTATATCTTCGACGACAAGGGCCCCCTTTTGTAAAAGGGGTCCCTTGACCTCCCTAAAATTTTTTATTATAAATTTATAAAGAAATTCGAGCGTTTAGAATATAAAAAAAAATATCACCTACTAACCTTTCAAACAGACATATGATATATTGGGTATGCTTAATAAGAAAATTTTAAGAGGACTATTAGTGTGAAATGCAAACTAAAAAAACGTTCATTGTGCAAATTCTAAAGAGGGGAATTATCATGGCGGTGATTCTCCTCTCTTTAATATCAATCTTATTGGTTACTTTTTATTTTTGGGGCAGCGCCAAAACAATTCCTTCCAATCAATTATCAGAAATAGTTCGATTTTCCACTAATCAACCCCTTATTCCCCCCGAACAAAAAGTTTTTACACTCATGACCTTTAATATCGGTTATTTATCCGGGATATACAATAATCGCCCAGTAAAGACAACAAAATCACTTTTTGAAAATAATTTAAATTCATTTACTCGATTGGTAGACCAAATTCAACCTGATTTTATCCAATTCCAAGAAATCGATTTTGCTTCCCATCGCTCTTACTTTATTGATCAATTTCGGGAAACAGCAGAAAAAACACGATATGGATTCGGTGCCAGAGCCATAAATTGGGATAAACGTTATGTTCCCTTTCCTTTTGGATTTCCATCCGTACATTTTGGAAAAATTCTTTCCGGTCAGGCTGTACTAAGTCGAAACCCTATCCTATACGCTGAACGGATTGTATTAGAAAAACCTAAAAGTAACACATTTATTTATAACGCTTTCTACCTGGATCGTCTTGCACAGGTTGTAAAAATTAAACTTAATAATCATATTCTTGTAATAATCAATGTTCACCTGGAAGCATTTCATACACAAACCAGAGAAAAACAAGCTCACTCAGTACTGGATATCTTTCATAAATATAAAAATGAATTCCCTGTAATACTATGTGGAGATTTCAATACCGTTCCTCCTAATGCTCCATCTAAAAAAAATTTCACAGATGAACCGGAAACAGATTTCTCTTCGGATCGAACCCTTGATATCCTATTAAATGACATATCATTAGAAGCAGCAGAACTTTCGATTTTAACTTTCCCTTCCGATAAACCAACACGAAAATTGGATTACATATTTTTTAACAAGGATAAAATACATCCGATTGAGATTACTGCTCCCAAAATCACTTGTTCGGATCACTACCCTTTGGTTTTCAAATTCAGTTTTAAAGATGAAAAAAAAACTGAAAAGGATTCATAAAATGTGTAAAAAAATCCGTAAAAAAAGGGGAGTTATAAAGTATAAAAATCCCCAAAAAATTTTTTGCCTTATAGAGCCTATTGTGCTATAATCAAACCATGCTGGAATTAAATTTTATTCGAAATAATTTGGAACTTGTTAAGCGGAAAGTGGAAGCTAAAGGCACAACTTTCAATATGGATTTATTTAACCGAATCGATTTACGCCGGAGAGAATTATTAACAGGAATTGAAGACTTAAAAAGTAAAAAAAACAAACTGGCAAAAGAAATCGGTATGCTAAAACGTCAACAAGGCGATACAACAGCCCTTGAAGAACAATCTAAATCCTATTCAAAAGAAATCGAAGCCGATGAAGTAGCATTAACTGAAATAGAAAAAGAGTTCCAGGAGTTTATCCTGAACATTCCGAACCTCTTTCATGATTCCGTCCCCATCGGGAAAGATGCCGCAGACAATGTTGTTGTCAGGGAATGGGGAAAGAAACCCGAATTTAATTTTACAATTCTTCCTCATTGGGAATTGGGAGAGATATCAAAATTTCTCGACTTCCCTCGTGCAACGAAAATAACCGGCGCAAGATTTGCATTGTATTTTGATACTCTTGCCAGACTCGAACGTGCATTGATAAACTTCATGCTGGATACTCAGACAATTGAAAACGGCTACACAGAAGTTCTTCCTCCATTTTTAGTAAATGATGAAAGCTTAATTGGAACAGGAAATCTTCCTAAATTCAAAGAAGATTTGTTCAAAATCGAAGATCATAACTTCTATCTAGTACCTACCGCTGAAGTTCCATTAACCAATATTTACCGAGATGAAACATTAACCGAAGACCAATTACCCAAGCGTTTTGCTGCATATACACCATGTTTCAGAAGTGAAGCCGGCTCCTACGGAAAAGATGTACGTGGAATTATTCGCCAGCATCAATTCAATAAAATAGAATTATTAAAATTCACTACTCCTGAAACCTCGTATGAAGAGCATGAAAAACTAACACTCAATGCAGAATCGATATTACAGAAACTTGGATTACATTATCGTGTTGTTCTACTTTGCAGCGGCGATATGTCTTTCTCTTCTGCCAAAACCTATGATATTGAAGTATGGATGCCTGCAAGAAATGGTTATGTTGAAATCTCTTCTTGTTCCAATTTTGAAGATTTCCAGGCAAGACGCGCCCGTATAAAATACCAGGCCAAAGACGGTAAAAAAAGATTTGTTCATACTATTAATGGGTCAGGGCTTGCTGTCGGACGAACTGTCGCTGCACTTATGGAAAACTACCAATGCGAAAACGGGAAAATCAAGATTCCTTCTATACTTGAAAAATACTTCCCCGGGAGAGAATATTTATAATGCCCTATTTTAAATGTACATTTTTGGATGACTCTGGAAAATACTCCGAGAAAGTCGTATTCGCCGATAGCAAAGAAGAGGTTTTTCATAATTACCAAAATGCAGATGAAAAACTCTTAAAAGTAAAAAAAGCCTTCGGAAAAGATACTTCAAGCTTGCGGTTGATTTCTCGCAAAATTAGCTATTTCGATTTCCTCCTTTTCAACCAGAAGATGATTACGATGTTAAAAGCAGGGGTTTCCTTCGTAAAAGGACTTGAAATTGTGCTTAAGAATCTGGAAAGC
>JAKAGC010000366.1 GCA_021817755.1 Acidobacteriota bacterium
AACAATTATCCCATATGTTTGAGTTATTTTACCAACCGGAATCTTTTTATGAAAATAAATCGAAAGGGACTGGGATTGGTTTGGCGTTGACTCGTGAATTAGTGGAATTGCATCATGGAGATATAGGAGTACGCAGTATTGTGGGTAAGGGTGCAGAATTTGTTTTTCATATTCCTCTTGGGAGAAATCATCTCAAACCGGAAGAGATTCTAGATATAGCCCAACCACAGGAGGTTCGGAAAGAGGATAAACCGTGTAATGGGAAAAATCCGGAAAAGAAAATGATACCGGTAATACCGGATGATGTGAATTCGGAATCATTAGTACAGATTCCTGAAATTTCCGTTGAAAATGAACAAGCGTTAATTTTAATAGTGGAAGATAATAATGAATTACGTGGTTACCTGAGTTCTTCTTTTGGGCAAGCTTACAGAGTAATCGAAGCAGTTAACGGTAAAGACGGATGGGAAAAAGCAGTTCAAACAATCCCGGATATGATTATTTCGGATGTGGCCATGCCGGAAATGGATGGGTTCGAACTTTGTAGGAGTATAAAAAAGGATCCGCGAACTTCTCATATTCCTATGATTTTATTAACAGTACATGCTTCTCATGAACAAGTACTTGAAGGGCTTCGAATTGGTGCGGATGATTATATTCAAAAACCGTTTAGTATGGAAATACTATGGGCTCGTGTAAAAAACCTGATCGAATTGCGGAGACAATTTCAGGAGCGTATAAAAAACCGGATGTCTCTTCAACCGGAACAAATTCTGGTTTCGCCTCTGGATGAAGATTTTTATGAGGAATTAAAATCAGTGATCGAAAAACATATTTCGGATGTGGAGTTTAATGTGGAGTATCTGGCGGATATACTTAAAATGGGACGTACCACACTGTATCGTAAGATTCTTGCATTGACAGGTGAAACACCCAACCAGTTTATCCGTTCTTACCGGTTGCACAGGGGAGCAAAACTTCTGGAAGCAAGAGTGGGGAATGTATCCGAAGTGGCAAACATGGTTGGATTCTCAAATCCTGGATATTTTGCTCACTGTTTCAAAGAAAAATACTATATCTCACCATCTGTTAAGAATATTTTCCAGGTGGATACGGATAAAAATATCATTCAAATGGATGAGTTATTAAAATTAGATGAAAAATCATCAGCTACGAAGGAAACAGGAAAAAACGGGAATAAACCGGATTCCTCAGAACATATGGTATATAGAGAACAGGAACTGGTTCTGATTGTGGAAGACAGTGCGGATGTATGCGATTTCATACGAGAACCGCTTGAAAAACTTTATAATGTTGAAATTGCACATGATGGAATAAAGGGTTTCGATTGTGCACAAAGCCTTATTCCTGATTTAATAATAAGTGATGTGATGATGCCCGGGATGGATGGTTTCGAATTAAGCCGTCGTTTAAAAATAAATGTAGCCACCTGTCATATTCCAATAATACTTCTAACCGCAAGAGCTTCGGAAAAAGATATATTGAAGGGATTCGAAACAGGCGTGGATGATTACATTACCAAACCATTTAACACAGATATATTAATGGCGCGTATTGGGAATATTTTACGCCTGAGAACTTATTTACAAGATTCAAGGAAAAGAGAACTCAGGCTGGAACCAGTAAATGTAACTGTTTCTTCCATGGATGAGACATTTATGGAAGAAGTAAACCGCTGCATCGAGGAGAATTTATCGGATTTCGATTTTAATGTAGAAGTTCTTGCCGATAAGTTATTGGTTGGACGGTCGACATTATATCGTAAGGTTCTTGCCTTAACAGGGGAAAACCCGACCCGTTATATTCGATCTTATCGACTCAACAAGGCTGCAAAAATGCTTATGGAAAAAGACTGCTCCATTACGGATATTGCTTTTGATGTAGGATTTTCCAGTACATCCTATTTTACGAAGTGCTTCAAGGAGATGTTTCACCGGTTGCCGTCAGGGTTTGTGGATTCGTAATCAGAGTTATTCGAGTATTTAAGGTTATCCCATTTGACGGAACCAATCTATAAGTCAAACCTATAGCTTATGAATCGATCTCTTAGGATGAAGACCTCTTAAAATTTCTTTTTATAAATATGACAGTAAGGGGTTCCATGTTTTTTTTCATAATAGTCCTGGTGGTAGTTTTCCGCTTTCCAGAATGTTGAAGCCGGAGCCAGACGTGTAGCCACTTTATAACCTTTGGATTTAAGGATATCGATTAATTTCTGTGCGGTTTCTTTTTGCTGTTCATTCAGATAGAAAATTTCAGATCTGTATTGTTCCCCAATATCGGGGCCCTGTCCATTTACTTGAGTGGGATCGTGAGTTTCAAAAAAGAGTTTCGCCAGATATTCATAAGAGATCTGAGAAGGATCGAATATAACTTCGATCGCTTCTGCGTGGCCTGTCGTACCTGAACAAACATCCTGGTAAGAAGGATTCATGGTATGCCCACCTGTATATCCTACAAATGTATCCAGTACACCCGGTTTATTTTGGAAATGGTACTGAGTTCCCCAGAAGCAACCGGAAGCAAATATGGCACGCTGTGTTTTTTCGATGGGGATAAAATTAAGAGAGATGGAATTCACGCAATGGCGGGTATTTTTTTTGGTGAAACCTTCTCCTAAAAACACATGGCCGAGGTGACCATCGCAATTGGCACACCGGATTTCGGTACGAATTCCATCAGGGTCCGGAATACGTTTTACTGCTCCGTATATTTCTTCATCGAAACTGGGCCAACCGCACCCTGAATCGAATTTATCTTCTGAGCGATAAAGCGGTGCTCCGCATTGTTTACAGGTATAATACCCTTTGGTTTTATTATTATAATAGGCACCTGAGAAAGGGGGTTCTGTTCCTTTATGAATAATCACTCGTTCTTCTTCGGGTGTTAATTTTTTAGTGTTCATTTTTTTTTCTTCCTCCTTACCATCGATGAGGGTCAATGATGCAGTGACTAATACGATTAATGTTGAAATCAGAATTATCGCAATCTTACGATTTTTATCTTTAAGAACCGTTCCCGGTTTCATTTTTCATACTCCTTCCCAGTTAAAGATGTTTCAACTAGTATTGAAAACACTACCTTTAATTGGGAGAATATAATGTATATAATTTCATTGATTTTCAATATAATTTTAGAAATAAAAATATTCCTGAAATCAGTTATTTTTTTTAATCAAACTTTTTTTGAATCGATATTTAAATACCATCAAAGGGAAATATGTGGAAATATATGTCAATTTTATAAAAAATTCCCGGGAAATTTGATTATTAAATAATAGTGTGGTATTAATAAATGTTTAAATTATTTACAGGAGTTGAGAATGAGCAGTGTTTACAAACGATTGGCTGAGATATTGGATAGAATCCCTAACGGTTACCCGGCAACCGAGAGCGGGGTGGAGTTGCATATACTTGAAAAATTGTTCTCCCAGGAAGAAGCAGAGCTAACTTGTTTTCTTGAACTTGAAGGGCTGTCGCCCCAGGTAATCGCTCAACGGGTGGGTTGGGATGAATCCAAAACGTTTATGATGTTAAAATCATTGGTAAAGAAAGGGTTAATTCAAGCTGAGCGTGGACAAGGGACATTAAATTTCAAACTGATACCCTTTGTAATTGGGATATATGAAAATCAGAATGGGAAAATGGATGAGGAGTTTGTATTCTTATTTGAAAGATATTATAAAGAAGGGCTGCATAAAGTAATGGATATTAAACCTGCGATTAGCCGGGTAATCGCAATTAATGCCGTGATTCCCATGAATGTGGAAGTAATGCCGTATGAAAGTGCTTCCTATTATATCGAGAATGCAAAGGATTGGGGTGTAATCCCGTGCATATGCCGCCAGCAAAAACGGATGCTTGGTGAAGGGTGCCGGCATACTTCGGAGAATTGCCTTGTTTTTTCCTCCAGGCCTGGGGTTTTTGAAAAGGCAAAGGATATCCGCGCTTTGAGTAAAGAAGAAGCCCTTGATTTACTTAAAAAAGCTGGTGAAGAGGGATTGGTTCATACGGTAAAGAATTACCAAAACGGTGTGGATTTTATTTGTAATTGTTGTTCTTGCTCTTGTGCAATTCTTCGTGGAATTTCGGAATATGGCCATTTGAATGCTGTTGGGAAATCGGGTTATGTTGTATCAATAGATGAAGGCCTGTGTACTGGGTGCTCGATTTGCGTAGATCGATGCCAATTTAAAGCGCTTCAGATCGTAGATGGGGTATGTAAAAAAGATGAATCGCGTTGTTTCGGCTGTGGTGTTTGTGTGTTAACCTGTCCCACACAGGCTCTTTCTCTTATTTCTCGACCGAATGAAACAATCGATCCTTTGTCTATTACAGAAAAGGATTGGCAAGAAAAACGTGCGGTTGGAAGGAACGATTTTATTCAGGATAACAGTAAATAATGGATTCAATGTTAAAGCGAAGGTCATATATTATGAATAGAGTATATAGCGATATATCGGATACTTTTCTTTTTCTTGCTATTCCATTATAATTGTAAATATAGGAGGTTCTGAAATATGAAAAAAGCAACGGTTTTATTGTTTGTGTTATTAGCGGGTGTGTATGCGTACGGATTTGCAGAAGGTGGACATTGGGAAATCGGGGGTCATTATTCCTATTGGTCTATAGATGTTATCAGTTCCTGGGCCGAGGATAACCTGGTATCTGAATTCGATGATTTTGATCCCAAAAAAGGGAAACTTGATTTTGATTCTCATGGAAATAACTATGGAATTGAATTACGTTATTTCCCTAAAGGGAAAAACGGATCGTTTTCTATCGGGTTTTCATATGAACGTAATAATTTTCTTTCGGATGTAACCGGGACTTACACGGAATCGGATGGTAATGGGAACCAGGCTAAGGTGGAAGCAGATGGTACTATCAATTTGTACCCGCATTCATTTAATGTAAACCTCCGGTGGGAAATCGCACCGCGTGCGCGTATTCATCCCTATATCGGATTGGGTTTCGGTTTTGGTGTACAGGATGGAAAATACGTACTCCATACCAAAACCACTACTTATTACCAGGGTAATACGCAGATAAGTGAGTCGATTGAAGAGAAAACATTAAAGCAGGTTTTAGATGAACTCAAGGAAGAAGGAAATGAATTCCCTGTGGGTTTTTTC
>JAKAGC010000367.1 GCA_021817755.1 Acidobacteriota bacterium
GGACTTTCCAATTTTTAAAAACATCTCCCAATTCTTCATATTTTACTTTTGCAAGGGGGGGATACATCATCAGGATTAACCCGATAGCTATGGGAATGTTGGTGGTTCCACTATTAAAAATATTCCAGAACCGGACAACGGAAGGAAACAGATAACCTGCTCCAACGCCGACAGCCATTGCAATAAATATCCATAAGGTTAAAAAACGATCGAGAAACGATAATTTTTTTACGCTCTCCATACGAAAATCCTCCATTTTCTTATTAAACGGTTAATAAATAAATACCGCCGATTATAACCAGGACGCCGCATATTCGTTTTAATATCAGAGTCCCTTTCGATTTTTGTGTCCAGTTGAGATATTTTTGGACAACACCGGTAAATGTACCGGCCAGAACGATTACGAGACAATGACCGATTCCATAAGCGAGCATCAGGAAGGCACCATACAGGACACCTTTCCCGGAAGTGGAAAACGTCATCCCGATAATAGGAGCCATGTATGCAAATGTACATGGACCTAATGCAATCCCGAAAATCAGACCCAAGAGAAAAGCAGCAAATATTCCTTTCTTTTTCATCTTGACACCACTTAGTCCGGGAATCGTGATGGGAATAATATCAAGTAAATATATCCCTACGGCAAAAAACACAATTGCTACCATCACATTTCCCCATTTCCCAATATCACCCAACATTCGCCCCATAAGTGATGTAATTACTCCAATTAATCCAATGGTAAAGAGAATTCCGATGGAAAAAGAAAGTGATGTGTAAAAGGTTCGTTTTAAATTCTGTTTTTCCTGATCTCCGATAAAAGCAACGATGAGGGGAATACTGGTAAGATGACAGGGACTGAGAAGTAAACTGACTATACCCCATAAAAAAGCACCAAAAAAAGCAATTAAAGGAGCGGCTTCAATTAAACCCGACAGCCATTCGAATAATCCGTCGATCATTGGTTATTGCCTTTTTTTACGCCTTTCTGTTCAAGGATTTTGACGAGTTCTTCTTTTGGGAAAAAACCTTCATGCCTGAAATACTCTTTCCCATCTTTATCGAGGAAAACTTGTGTGGGGATTAAACGGATTTTAAATTTTTCTGCATACGGCTTTCCTTCATCTGTCCAGACATCATGAAATACTACTTTTACCTGTCCTGCATATTCTTTTTTTATTTCATCCATAATCGGAACCATTTTTTTACAGGGGATGCAACGTACGGAACCTAATTCAACGAACGTCACCAGGATGTTTTCATTTGTGGTTGATTCTTGTTTTTTTGATTCATCGGCATTCAAAGTAGTTAATTGATTAATCCCAGTAATTAAGATTATCGCGGCAAGTAATGCAAAAATTAATGTGATGTTTTTCTTGTTCATGATTTCTCCTTTATTATGATGCAACCGGATTTAGTCGCTTTTGTTTTATTTTTTCGCTCATTTCCAGGATGATTTCATCTGAAACAGGAGTGATTCCTTTGGTTAGTCCCATATCGGTTAAGATATAAGAGATAGGAGTCACTCCGATACGTTCCAGGGTCTTTTTTGCACATGCTACCTGGCATCCATCGATAGTGATATTCTGATTAGTTCCTTTTGCAGATTCTATAAAACCAGTGAGGTCTGCACCGATTCCCGCCAGACATGTCATTTTACCTATTCCGTCCTGTCGTAACTTACGAACAATACGGTCTGCTATCTCACCGACATCAGCAGCGCCGGAACAGGAATACAATAAAACGGTATTTTCTTTGCTACAGCCACAACTACAGTTTATTTTTCTTCCATTATCCATTTTTGAATATCCTCTAATTTTGGGATACGGCCAGCGATTTTGACTTCACCGTTAATAGCCAATGCAGGGGTAATCATTACACCGTAATTGGTGATGGTTTGAAGATCGGTAATTTTGGTTACTTCAGCATCTGCGCCGGTGTTTGTTACGGCCTGGCGAGCCAGTTCATATGTCTTTGTACATTTGGGGCATCCGGGCCCCAGGACTTCGATAATCATCGTACACCTCGTTTTATTATCAATCGTAAATGGAGGTACTGTGGTACATGAATTTACGATCGATTATTTATTTAATTAGTTTAATATACGGGATCAACCGAATAACATACCGAAAGCAAGACCGCAAAGAGTAGAGAAGATAATCACAAGCAAGACAAAAACAGCGGTCTTTTTAAATCCTAAAATACTATTTATAACGAGCATACTGGGCAGACTAACAGCAGGGCCGGATAATAGTAAGGCTAAAGCGGGGCCTTTTCCCATTCCTGAACCGATTAAACCTTGAAGAATGGGAACTTCGGTTAATGTGGCAAAATACATAAATGCCCCGAATATGGAAGCAAATAGGTTGGCAAAAATTGAATTACCACCGACTAATTGGGCCACTATACGGGAAGGAATCAATCCTTCAAATCCCGGACGCCCTAAAAGTAGACCTGAAACAAGTACTCCCATTAATAAAAGAGGGAGTATTTGCTTTGAAAAACCCCAGGTGGAAAATGTCCAATCTGTAAGCTCTTCTTTCCGGAACCATCTAAACAAAATATATCCGAGCAAAAGAAGGAATGCAGCGGTAATAATCCACTTAGAATTAAAAATTAGAGTCCAAAACCCATGATCGCCTGCTTGAGGTTTTCCCCAATTGGCGAATACCAGGATTCCAACCATAGAAGCAAAGTAAATTGTCGTTTTCCATAAAGGGCGATCTTCTTGTAAATCGGAAACCATGAACCCTCCTTCGGGTTTTCGTTTTTTTTCTTCGGAAAGGAAGAAAAAGTGCATGAGTAATCCGATAAAAATACTAAGGATAATGGCACCCAATGCACGGGCAATACCGATATCGAGTCCGAGGATTCTAGCGGATAGAATTATTGCCAATACATTGATGGCGGGTCCTGAATATAAGAAAGTGCTGGCAGGTCCTAATCCTGCACCACGTTTATAAATCCCTGAGAAAATTGGTAAAACGGTACAAGAGCATACGGCAAGAATAGTACCGGATACGGATGCAACACTGTATGCAAGAAATTTGTTTGCATCGGGACCGAAGTATTTCATTACGGATTCCTGTTTAAGAAATACGGTTATTGCTCCTGCAATAAAAAAAGCAGGCACGAGGCATAAGATGACATGTTCCCTTGCGTACCACCGCAATAATGCGAATGCTTCGAAAAGGGGGCCTTTAAATGGCAAAATTGATAATGGAAAAAAATAACAAATTAAAAATATTCCAAGAATTAAAAAAAGTGTTCTGAGTTCTTTCATTGTTTCAATCCTTTTTAATATGATCTGGAAAAGAAAATTTGTATAGGTAATTTGTGTGATTCTATATTGGCGAATGACGATATGGATTTTTGAGATTTACTTCTTTTCCTAAATGTTACATTCATTATTGATTCTCACTTTTTACAAAGCTGATTTCGATCGGCGCGTTCCATAATGCTTATATCATTTTCCATTAGCGAATCCTGGGTAGCCTGGGATTTTATAATGGGTAGGATTTCGTTAAGCCAGGGATTGGATTGATTGAGGATATATTCTACCCATAGTTTATCTTTCTGAGCAATAACAATATCGGTGTCTTTCAGTACTTTCAAGTGTCCTGAGACTGTCGATTGAGATAAGCGAAGGATATAAGTAAGTTCACAAACGCATAACGGTTTTTGGCAAAGCATATTAACGATTCTAAGGCGATTTTTATCGCTCAGCGCTTTGAATATATTTTCAAGTTCTTTTAGCATATCGGTAACCACCGATATAATAGTAGCAGAATATTTTTTAAAAGTCAACTGGAATTGTTAAACGTGTGTTTCCAATTTCGTTTTATTCGTTTATAATGATAGTGGAGGAATTAAGAATGAATCATTTTGAAGTATGTGTACAATCGGAAATCGGTGAATTGGAAGGCGTTATTCTACATCGTCCGGGAAATGAAGTTGAGAATATGACCCCGGAAAATGTCGAACGGGCTTTATACAGTGATATTCTTAACCTCGCAGTGGTATTGCCTGAATATTCTCAATTACAAGGGGTCCTTGAAAAAGTGACCAGGACATTCTTTGTAAGAAATTTACTTACTGAAGTACTGGGAGAGAAAAACGTAAAGGAAAATCTTCTTAGAAAAATCTGTAATAATGAAGGCGTGTGCAACATAATGGAAGAATTGGGAGATTTTACCGATGACGAATTAGCGGCTCATTTAATTGAAGGGGTAGTAATGAAAAAAGATACGCTTTCGCGTTTTTTGAGTAAGGAATATTATTCCTTACAACCATTACATAATTTTTTCTTCACGCGAGATGCAGCTATATCTATGGATCATTGGGTATTAATCGGTAAAATGGCAGGGCAGGTGAGGGAGAGAGAAACGATTATTATGGAAACCATTTTTGAATTCCATCCAATGTTCCGAACAAAAACGGTAAATCCTATAAAGGGAGAATTTGATGGGATTAAAGGTATTACGATAGAGGGAGGGGATGTATTGGTTGCTCGAGAAGATGTTTTATTAATAGGTATGGGGGCTCGAACAACTGCGGCGGGTATCGATTTTATTATTGATCATTTTAAAGCAAAAAAAATAAAAAAACATATCATCGTACAAGAGTTGCCTCTTCATCCGGAATCATTTATACATCTGGATATGATATTTACATTTCTGGATGTGAATAAGTGTATGGTCTTCGAACCTATCATCCGGATGCATAACCATTATCGAACGATTCATATCCATGTTGAAAACGGGAAAGTGTATTCGATAAGGGAAGAAAAAAATATCCTGGAAATTTTAAGTAAATTGGGTTTTAACCTGGAACCTGTTTTTTGTGGTGGGACGAAAGATTCGTGGTATCAGGAACGGGAGCAATGGCATAGTGGTGCCAATTTTTTTGCTATTGGACCGGGGAAAGTCATCGGGTATGGCAGAAATATCCACACAATTGAAGAATTAAACAAAAATGGTTTTTCGGTGCTTGATGCACGAAAAATTATAAATGGAAGCGTGAATATAGAGGATTATCAGAAATATGTGATTACGATTCATGGGGCTGAATTGTCCAGGGGTGGAGGCGGTTGCCGGTGTATGACCATGCCTGTTAAACGAAAAAATGTTAACTGGTGAATGGAGAAGAAGAAAATC
>JAKAGC010000368.1 GCA_021817755.1 Acidobacteriota bacterium
TTGACCGAAAATAATTTCCTTAGCCATTGCTTCGATGAAGGGCGGCTTTAATCCCAATAACCGGACAGCCGCATTTGACATGATCCCGGGCTCGGTACTGATACCAACAGTAAAAGTACTAGGAACATTAATACGAATATTTTGCTGAGATAGGGCATTTCGTAAGTCGATATTTATGGTAAGAGGTGTTAAACTTAAATATTCATAATCCTGAATAAGAGGCCAAACAAGTGCACCACCACCATGAAGCGTTTTACTAGATTTCCCTCTTTCTACTTTACCATATATAACAAGAATTTTGTCAGAGGGACACCGTTTGTATCTGGATGAGAAGAATAACAGGACGGAAAAAAACACAAAGACTCCAGCCCCGATAACCATTAACCAAAAATTACCATTCATTGCATCTTGCATAATGATTCTCTCCTATGTTTTATTTATATTTTACGAACTACCAGGAAATTATTCCCGGTAATGTTTTCTACTATCACACGTTCTCCAGTTTTAATAGAAATCTTATCAGCAGAAACGGCGGATAGTTCTCTTAATGTTCCCTGAACTTCAATTTGAACTACTCCATCCCCTTGTTCAGGAATATTCAGATAAACCGTTCCCTCTTTTCCAATCGCATTACGGATATCGAGGTTACCTTCGGATTGGAACTGTTTCATGAATTTAAATAGTTTACCAATAAGCCAGAAAGATAGAATCCCGGCTATAATTGCACCGAGCATAGAAAAAAAAGCAGTATATCCACTCTGCCTGGACATAGCCAGCCCAACAAGCCCAAACATCATAAAAAAAACAGAAATTCCCTGGATGGATACGGCTTTAAAACTGGAATCGGAATCGCCATGATGATCTGTAAAACCGCTATCATGCCCACCGAAATCAACATCATGCCCACCGATGTCAATATCACCATGATGCGCTCCTAACAAAGAAAGAATCAAACGGATTAAAAATACCAATCCTCCCACAATTGCACATATAAAAAAGACTTTTTCCATA
Source organism: Acidobacteriota bacterium (assembly GCA_021817755.1). Classification (GTDB taxonomy): domain Bacteria; phylum Acidobacteriota; class Aminicenantia; order UBA2199; family UBA2199; genus JAKAGC01. The sequence continues at coordinate 1,012 of JAKAGC010000368.1, forward strand.
GCATTTAAACTATCAAAAAAGACGCCCATTTCACACTCCTTTGTCGGTATTATTAGCCATACATAAATTATAATACGTAATCGATTAATAAATGTTTCTCAGGAAAGGATTATCCGTTTTAATTCGATAAGATTTTTAATGGCACTACCTTTATAATGATTGTTCCCAGATATAAAGATTTTTTTTGCAAGATCTGTCAGTTCTTTAATTTTCCGCACAATACTATTTAATTCCCCTATACCATAATTATAATCATACCGGGCATTCCTCCCCTCGTTAGAAAACCAGGATTCATAATTCCTACCATGAAGGCGAAAATACGAAATATCGGGATGAGTAAGAACAGAAGTCAAAGGTAATGATTCCGAAATAAGTGGTTGATCGATATTAACCCATACCAATTTTTTTTCTTTAAAAATTTCATATATTTCATTGCGGTTCCAGGATTTGTGCCTGAACTCGACAGCTTGAGTATACCCCTGGAAAACTTGACTAACTGCATTTACATAATTTAAATTCCCTGTATTCAATTTAAATGAATAGGGATATTGAATCAGCAATCCATTCAGTTGTGAAGTCTGCTCAAGAGGTTTTAATGCATCTGTAAATTTTCGAGCCAATGAAAGCGATAATTTGCGTTCGTGTGTAAATCCCTGATAAAGTTTTATCCAGAAGGAAAAATGAGGAATGGTTTCCGTTTTTTTCACCCAAGCCTGTCTTAACTGGGTAGAAGGAATTCGGTAAAAACTGGTATTAACTTCTACGAAATCGAAATTATGTGAAAGAAATACAAGAGGATTAAAATCACTCCGCATAGGAACAGGATATACTTCCCCTTCCCAATCTTTATAACTCCACCCTGCTGGACCTAAAAGGTATTGGGTTTGAGTCATTTCTCAGAAGAATGATTTCCCTGGAGAGAATCCCCACCTGTTGTATAATAATTTTTAATTAAATCTGCCTGTAATTTCAACATCTCTCCATTGTCGGTTTCATGATCGAAACCTGCCAGGTGCAAAACTCCATGAACCATTAATGTAAATAGTTCTTCTTCCAGAGTGACATTGTTTTCCTTTGCTTGAGAAGCAGCAGTTTCATAACAAATAAATATATCGCCAACATAATAGCCTTCAGGAAGTTCTTCATTAAAAGGAAAACTCAAAACATCCGGGGCATAATCCCTTTCAAGATAAGTCATATTTAAGTGTTTGGCTTCTTCAGGATCACCGATTTTAATCGTCATATCCCCTTTGAGACCAAGGGATTGAACTATTTTTTCAAGTTTCTCCAGATAAAAAGCTTGTTCCAGATTGTATTGCTCGTCGATAATTTCAATCATATTCTTCACCTCTTGGTGATTTAAATATTTATAACTTAAATGTTTATAAAGGAGTTATTTTTATTTTATCCGAATTTGATCGGAGACGAAGCGAATCATCTCCGTTTTCCTTATCTCTGTCCTTTTCTTTAAAATTGAAACCTGGGTAAGAAATCCGCATATGATATATAGAAGACAGTTTCTTAAGAAAACTATTGGCAATAATATTTATGGATTTGAAAGTAAGTCCTTCGCATTCGTCAAACTGTTCTTCATCGATATTGGATTCGATTATCTTTCTGATTACATTTTTAATTTCTTCATCAGTGGGAGAAGCGAGACTTTTTGAAGCAGCTTCTACTTGATCTGCTAACATGATTATCGCATTCTCTATATTCTTGGGTTTCTCTCCCTGATAACGATAAGGTTTATCATCCAGTTCATCGCTGTCGATTGAGGACATTTCCCTGGCTTTATCATAAAAATAACGGACACGTTTACTGCCATGGTGTTGAGTTATAGCACTCTTTACAATGAAAGGGAGTTTCAATTTTTCCGCCCGCTCCATACCGTCAGGTATATGGGAGATAATATTTTTTGCACTATCCCTGGGAGAAAGGTTGTCATGCGGATTTTTATAAATAGCATGGTTTTCGGTAAAATAACGCGGATTATCTATCTTCCCAATATCATGATACAAAGCCATTGCACGTTGAAGTAACGGAGATAATCCCATGTCCTGGGCCACAGACTCCGAGAGAGATGCCACCATCAATGAATGGTGATAGGTACCAGGTGCTTTTTCCAGCATTTCCCTGAAAACAGGAAGGTTCAAGTTGGTTAACTCGATTAATTTAAGTTCAGTTACAAGTTTAAAAAATAACTCCCACAAAGGAATAAGAAAAGTAGCAAGAATTGGAGATATAATAGCTGCAATTACTCCCATCACCAGATTTACAGAAAGATGAAGGGGTTCGAATTCATTCTGAGTAAAAAAGAAAACCAGTATAGTGATAATATTAACAGGGAGCATCCATAAAATAGTTGCTTTAAGAATTGCTGTACGTTTCAATCGCTGGTAAAATTCAATCCCATAGGCAGCAGATAAATTTCCCATCAGTATATATATAAATATATTAAAATCCCAATTACATATTATTCCACCAACGAGTGCATTGGCAATCGAAAACATAACGGCTCCCTGTAAATTAAAAATAAATGAGATCGTTAATACTCCGACGGCAAACGGCACGGCAAAGAACACACTCTTCAAATCATATGGTATATGAAGAGTTATATTTTTCATTATCAATGGAAATAAAAACAGAGATACCCGGTATATCATTATGACAACAAATAATGTGGCTCCTGAAACAACTAAAAGCTTTTCCCCGTTTATTCCACTGGAAATAGATGATTTATATAATTTCCCGCCAAACAAGGCAATAAAACCAATAATTACCAGGATCATAAAAAATGAAGAGAGTCTGCCTTGTTGGATTTTATTCTCACCTCTCAACATATTCAACAGTCTCATATGACGTGGCCGAACTTCATCACCTTTTCTCAAGATCACTTTTCCCGCTTTAAACGTAATCATAGACGGTTTTACTTGTTCCGAAACATCCTCTTTTTCTTTCTCTGTTAGAGTGATCGAATAGATTATATTCGGATAAAAAAACTCCTTGAGAATGGATGCAATAAATTGGGACATAGCAGATGACAGATGTTGTCTTTCTGTAAATAAAGCAAGTTCGGATCGGACGGAATCCAGATCATATAATTGATCCACCGAAACAATAACAGGCTCCTTTCCAATGTCGAAAATCCGTATTTTGCCATCTTTACTTTTTAAAGCGGTGGGAATAGACGGGATGATTTTTCGTTCATAAAACGAACGGACCAGGAAAAGAAGTTGATTCAAATCGATCTTATCGAAAACACGCGTTTCCAGTATCAAGCGAATTTCAGCTTCAGACAATACCAGTGCAGTTTTATTTTCAATATACTCTTTGATATCCAGAATGCTTTTTTGAGATTTCTTATCCTTTAAGTATGAATTCCTGGCATCCCGGAGGTATTGAAACCATCCGGTAATCATCTGCAAAGCCTTCTCCCGGCTTTCATCGGAAATTTCATATACCGGCAGTACAGCTTCTAAGGCATGTAATTTTCGTTGATTAGTTGCTTCTTTATCTTCAACCCGGATATCGTCATGTACGATTATATCTTCTTTAACGATATCTCCGACTTTCAATGATAGATCAATCCTGATACTATCGGGAGGAATATAAAGCAGAAGAGATGAAATAACTACAAACAATAAACCGGCGATAATAGAAAAGAATGAAACTTTTTGTTTTGTTTTACCTGTGTTAGTTGGAAATTGTTTAAAAAAATGTAATTTAAACGGCATCGCCTTTTTTCTCGTAAGCCTCAATGATTCTCTGTACCAGAGGGTGTCGAACGACATCGCTCCTATTCATGAAAACAAAACGTATTCCATCTACATTTTTTAAAATACGAATTGCATTGAATATCCCCGATTTTTTAGGATCCGGTAAATCGATCTGAGTCGTATCCGCAGTTATTACAACTTTTGAATTTTGACCGAAACGGGTTAAAAGCATCTTCATCTGGGAATTCACAGTATTTTGGCCTTCATCTAATAAAATGAACGCATTATCTATTGTTCTTCCTCTCATATAAGCGAGAGGAGCAATTTCAATAATTTCTTTGTCGATCATCTCAGCGGTTTTTTCAAAACCCACTAGAGAGTAAAGAGCATCGTAAATAGGTCTGAAATATGGATTCACTTTTTGT
>JAKAGC010000369.1 GCA_021817755.1 Acidobacteriota bacterium
TACATAGACCTAAAAAGAATGTCAATGTTAAAAGGGGACAGGCAAATTTTTTTTAACACCGATAGATATCCTCTAATTATCTAATTTTATGTGTCTCAATAGTGGTAATTTTGTTTAATAAGAGAAGAGAAAAGGAGTATTGTTTTAACCACTTTTCAAAGTGATTGAAAGAATTGAATTTTTTCTCCTATTTTGCTTCATTTTATATAGGGTTAGTTTTAAGGAATTTTTACAATATATCTTACTTCTTGTCCATCGATTTAATATGGTATTCTTTGGGGGGGTCCGTTTGAAGCAGATTTTTTACGAAAAAATCCCATCGTTTCCTTATGAAATATGAAGATTTATTCAAACCATGTCCATAATTGGGTACAATTAATAATTCGAAATCCTTATTGGCTTTCATTAACGCATCTACCAATTGAATAGTACAGGACATATTAACATTTTCATCGATATCTCCATGAATTAACATTAATTTTCCTTTTAGTTTGTATGCATTGGTAATATTTGATTGATCGATATAGTGTTTTTCTACAGGATAGCCCATCCATAATTCGGTCCACCAGGCTTTATCCATCCGATGGTCGTGATTTCCGGCAGATGAAATTCCAACTTTGTAAAAATCAGGATGAGTTAACATGGCATGAACGGTATCGTAACCGCCAGCAGAATGCCCATAAATTCCTACTCGTTCCAAATCTATGTATGGATATTTTTGTGATAGCTGAGTGAAACCGGCAATATGATCATCGATTCCTCCATCACCGAGATTTTTATAGGACATATTATGAAATTCCCGCGATCGTTTTGATGTTCCCATTCCGTCGATTTCGATGACGATAAATCCTAATTGAGCAAAAGAATGGGCTTCACTGCGGTATGCCCAGAATGATTTGGGAGCAAAAAAATTATGAGGGCCTGTATAAATTTTATCTATAATGGGGTATTTTTTTGAAGGATCAAAATTCACAGGACGATAGATCACACCATAAATATCGGTTTTTCCATCCCTGGCTTTGGCACAAAAAGGTTCAGGTGGCTTCCATCCGGTTTCCAAAAGTAAATGGATATCCGCTTTTTCAAGGGTTCGAATAATTTTCCCATCTTTACTATTCCTTAATAATGTCACCGGAGGTTGCTCTACGGTGGAATAGTTGTCTATGAAATACCGATTATCCGGGGAAAATTGGACAAAATGCTCGGCATTTTCAGGAGTTAAGAGTTTTAAGTTGCTGCCATCGAGGTTAACTCTGTAAAGATGGCGAAAATAGAGATTTCTGTTGGGTTCTTTTCCACTGGCAGTGAAATAAATGATTTTTGCTTTTTCATCGATAGAAACAATTTCTCGAACAACCCATGGTCCTTGTGTAATAGGGTTTTTAAATTTGCCTGTATTGGCATCATACCGGTACAAATGATTCCAATTGTTTCGTTCGGAATACCAGATCATTTCGCTACAATCTTTGAATATTTGAATTGTGAAAGTTGTTGCATCAATATAAGTAGGAGATTTCTCTTCCATAATGATAGGAGCAGCACCGTTATTTGTATCTACTTTCCTGAGTTGTACAGAGCTATAACCTCTACTGTATTGATAATAAAAAAAGGTGTTGGGATCCGGGAAAAAAGTATAATCCCAGGGATTTCCATAATACCGTAGAGATAGAGGGGGGGCATCTATTTTAATCATTTTCCGGGATTCCACTTCGAAAATAAAAAGATCTGCAGAGGGAATATCGATTTCACCGGGCAAAGGATAAGTAAATGAATATGCCCGAGGACGTCCTCCATCGGGTGGAACAGATTGAATAATATGCATTTTTCCGGATTTTCTTTGATCGATTCGGTATGTGATAAAGCGTTTGGAATCGGGGGACCATATGACATCCGCAGGTTGTTTTACATTCTCAGTGCCCTGGTCTACCATTTGTTGTCCACCAAGCACTGGCGTTGCATAATCATAATTCTGAATACCGTCTGTTGTCAATTGAAATTCTTCTTTAGTTTTTGTAGAACGTAGAAAGAGGTTATAATTATGGGTAAGAACAGTCCATTTTTCATCAGGAGAAATCCCTTCTTCAACCGGTGGTTTAGGGGGTAATATTTTACAGGTATTGGTTTTTAAATCATATTGCCATAAATCACTTCCGATATTGAATTCGATCTCTTTCCCGGTTTTTGAAATGGAGATGGAATCAAACGGCAGATTACTGCTTGTAAAACTATTACTATTATGACTGGTTTTATTCATTTCATTTAATAATGCATTAGCAAGTTTTTCATGATCGAAAAGGGGAGTAACGATATTATTAATGGGATCTACCTTGAGAAATACTTTTTTGTCTTGGGTTTGTCTGTGGAGATACCAAAAGGAAGGGCCATTGTTGATCCAATTAGGGATGATACTCATATTGAATACAAGTTTATCGAGATTTTGGGGAAGAAATTGTTCTGCTCTTTTATAATCTTCAATAGTTATATCGGCTTGGCAGATATAAGGCATAATAGAGATAAAAATTATTAACAAAAAGGTTTGAATTTTCATTTATATACTCCTGTTAATCATAAATAAAAGTGGTATAAAAAATACCCTTCAATTCTAATTATAATTGAAAATCATTGGTCAGGTGGATTCTTATCCTTTTCGAAAGTCTATATGAAAAACAATTCTTTATAAAATGCGTCCTAACAAATAAAGACCTAATGAGAAGAACCGGACGGACCTGGGGGAAGATGTTCCATGAGATAGCGGGTAAGAAGTTTATAGAGATGTCGAGTTGTATTTTTTCCTTCGCGGATGCTGTGCGTGCGATTCGGGTAGGTCATTACTGTAAATTGCTTATCTGCTGCCACAAGAGCATCTATAAGTCTTTCAGTTCCCTGGTAATGAACATTATCATCACCTGTTCCATGAACAATTAACAGGTTCCCTTCAAGTTTATCGGCAAAAGTAATAGGAGATCCGTTTTTATAACCATCTTCATTATCTTTAAGCAATCCCATATATCTTTCCTGGTAGAAACAATTATAAAGAAGTTGATCAGGTACAGGAGCCACGGACATAGCAGTATGGTATAGCTTTGGATAGCGGAAAATGGCATTTAGTGTCATTGTACCACCACCACTCCATCCCCAGATACCAATTCTTTCGGCATCAACATAAGGACGGGATTTTATAATTTCTTTAACTGCGGCTGCTTGATCTGCGGAAGCTTGAATCCCGATTTGACGATAGACGGATTTCCGCCACGCTCTACCTTTGGGAGCAGGAGTACCGCGGTTTTCAATACTCATTACAATATAACCTTGCTGTGTAAGATACAAATACCATAAATAGCGGTTCCTATTCCAATTGTCAGTAACAGTTTGACCTGCCGGTTCACCATATACATAAAAAAGTACAGGGTACTTTTTAGAAGGATCGAAATTGGCGGGTTTGAGGCACCATGCATCCAGAATTGCATCTCCGATATTGACTGTAAAAAACTCGGGTTTTTGAGGATTGAATTTATTTAACTCATCATTAAATGAGGAATTGTTTTCAAGAATTTGAAGGGTTTTATGATCTTTTAAGCGAATCAATTCGACAAACGGAGGAGTACTAAACGTATTTAAGCTATGAATTGCCCAACGACTATCGGGGGAAATATTATAAGTATGAAATCCAACCTGGTTTAAAGGAGTAACCAATTGAGGTTTTCCTTTACCGTCCAATGTAGTTTTATATAAATAACTTCGTGCTGCATCATTAGGGGAAGCTGTAAAATATAACCATCCGTTTTTTTCATCTGCCTCCTGGACATCAATTACATCGTAATCTCCTGAAGTAATGAGTCTTAGATTTCCATTCAATAGAGAAACAATATAGACATGCTTCCAACCATCTCTTTCGCTGATCCAGAGAAATGATTTTCCATTTTCCATCCATCGGAAGAATTCATTCACATCAACCCAGCATGGATCTTGTTCGGTGAGAATTGTTTTTACTTCGCCGGTGAGAATATTTCCTTCGAGAAGGGTATTGGTGTTTTGCTGCCGGTTTAAGCGTTGATATAGAATTTTTTTTGAATTCTGCTCCCAATCCATACGAACAAGGTATTGAGCAGAGGGATCACCGGGGGTGTTCATCCATATGGTATTTCCCCCTGAAGCAGGTACTACGCCGATACGGCAGGTAGGTAGTGGCGTGCCAATTTTAGGATAGGGAAACGAAATAATCTGCGGATACAATTGGGTAGTATCATCAATCATATGGAAGATTTTCTCATCATGAGTATTAATTTGCCAGTAAGCAATATATGCACTATCAGGGCTCCATATAGACGCATCTCGTAAATTAAATTCCTCTTCGTAAGCCCAATCGGATGTAGCATTTATGATTGTAGAAGATCCGTCAGAGGTTAACTGGATAATGGTTTGCTTTTCGGGGGAATCATCGATGTGTTGAATGTAAAGATTGTTTTTATAAACATAACTTACTTGTGTTCCATCGGGAGAGAATTTTGCGAACATCATTGAAGCAGACTCGATATCTTTCCCGAGTTTGAAGAGATTTCGGGAATGTAAATTGAGAACCCAGTAATCGCCTCTGGTATTTCTTCGCCATACTCGTTGAGAATTTGTGTAGATTAGAAGCCGTTTCATATCTGAGGAGAACGCATAATCATCAACAGTGAGTGGAGTCGTTTGTCCATTTGGAACAAGGAGAGATGCTGAAACCAAAATATTGCGTTTTAATGTTTTTAAATCATAAAAAACAATATCCTGTCCATTTTTAATGGTAGTGGATGGTTCCGGTAATGTATACCCCTTTCCGGAAGAAATCCATTGGATAGTACCTGGGGCTTTTACGGTTAAGTGGGTGTTATCAAAAATTCGATCAAGGGTCAACCCCTCTGTAGTTCCAAATAAATTTAGACTAATGGATAGTATCCCGAAAAAAATAATAAAGATCCGATATCTCTTCATTTTATACAAACCTCCTTAATGCTTCTACTTCCTCTATGGTTTTGGGTTTAGGTTTTCCCAAACGTCGATATCCATTCGAAGTGATTAGAAAATTTTCTTCATTTCGGATACCGCCGAAGCTTTTATAAGGTTCAATTTTATCATAGTTAATAAATTCAGTGAAGCGTTTTT
>JAKAGC010000370.1 GCA_021817755.1 Acidobacteriota bacterium
AGGACACCCTCTTTCTATATATTCTCTTGATGGAAGATTCTTAAATAAAATTGGAAAAGGTTACCCTGTACACAGCTTGGCAGCTAATCTCGCCCATAATGCCGTTCTTCTATCTGCTTCCGATAATATTATTTTCGGCTGCTTTAAACATAATCCGGTTTTATTTAAAATAGGGCCTTTAAATAATGAACTATTGTTTAAAAAACTTAAATTCAATGAATTAAAGGAATTTGAAATACGTGGTAAACAAAAAGGAGTAAATCCCCCGGAATTCTATTCAAATAAAAATACTGCATCAATAAAAAAAATTGCAATCGCACTTTATTTTTATAGTATAGGAGTAGACAGAAATAAAAATGTTTTCCTCTGTTCTAATATTGATATAGGAAAAAAAGGAATTATTTTTAAATTGGATAGCAATGGAAACTTAGTAGAACAGTTTATTATGAAATTTAAAAATAAAATTGTTAGAATACTAAAAATACTTCCAGTCTCTAATAATTTTTTTGCAATTATCGAATTAGATCGAAAAGCATATTTGGTTAAATTAAAGATATAAGAGGAAATACATGACCATTTTTTCTCAGACCAATAATAATTACAATTCTTTTTCAAATAAAAGAGCAATTCAATATATTAGCATATCGTTTCGTTACAATTAAAAATAAATAATTAATAATCTAAAAAAAGGAGGAATCTAATGAAAGTTTCAAAAAGTTTCCAGATTAGCATGTTTTTACTGGTAGCTTTAGTATTAGTATCAGCTCCAACATTTGCGGCTCAGTTTCTTGGTTGCACAGCTTCAACTGATTGCGGCAATGGGTACATTATCTACTGCGATACAGGAACTGGTTGTAATTCTCAATACTGCTATGTATGGCCTGGACAACAAGTCACTTGCTATTGCTCTGAATTCGGTTGGATAACCGTGGAGTGTTCTCAACAATAATCTTAAACTATGAACTTGAATGAAGGGAGTTGAGTAAAAAATTTTTCTCAACTCCCTTTATTCTCTCACACTAATGAAATTTCATGAAGAACAAAATTAAATCTGCGTTATTAGTTTGTCTGGCTTTCTATTTATTTACAATTTTTATTCCAGCTCAAACCAATCAATCCCAAAATTTTCTTATTCGGAACTTCAAAGTACCATTAAAAAGTACTTTAAATTTGCATCTAATTAAAGAAATAATCATAGAAATTTCCCAATTGGATACCCATCTGTTTATTTATTTGTTTAAAGATATAATCATTGACCCATATGAAAATATTTTTATTCTTACAAACAATAGTATATTAAAATATTCCCCAACAGGAAAATTTCTCCATTGTTTTATGATCAGGCTTGGAGAGGGACCAGGCGAGCTAAAACAATATCCACTCCATTTCACAAGTGATTCTCAAGGAAATATTTTCATTTATGATGGGTACAAATTTGTAAAATTTAATACTCAATTCAAATTTCAAAAGAATATACAAGTGGCATATTTTGGAAGATCATATTTTGATAATTCAGGTTATTCATACGGATTAATAAGATCAATTTCAAACCGAAACAAATCATATTTAATCCTTTCAAAATCCGATGATACTGGAAAAAGAATCCGGGCTATAGCAAAATTTGAAGATAAAAGCACTCAATTCAGTAAAAATATCAGATTTGGAAAAATTCATTTCTATTCCCCATATTCTTATTTCTGTCTGGTTTCAGATGGAATTATTTATGGATTTAATCTCGAATATAAATTATTCAAATACAATTTTGATGGAACGCTGGATACCATATTTAATGTTGAAGCCCCCCCCTCCCCAATATCTTCTATAGAAAAAAATTATATAATTAATGAAAATAATGGAATAAAAAAAACTGAAAATTCTTCTAATATTGAATATTATTTCCCTTCCCACCGCCCATTTTTCAAAAAAATTCTAACCGATGAAAAGAACCGAATTTATGTCATCCGAAGAAAATCAGTATTGGATAAGAACAAAGGAAGCATTATTGATATTTTTAGCAATAACGGCAGCTATCTTTATCGCATCAACCTTCCTTTCGAACCCCTTATAATAAAAAATGGTTATATGTACGATATTGAAACCTACCCGGATACAGATGGAGATGATCTTTACCGGGTAAGAAAATTTAAAATTCTAAATAATAACCGTCTAAAGTACTAAGGATATCAAATGAAATGGGGCAAATCGTGGAGTGCACAATAGACCGAGAGAGAGTGAGCAAAAATAGGTTTTATTGTTAAAAAAGGTTAAACTCTAAGAGCAAACAAGTTTGGTGAAGTTTGTGGGCATCAGATTTTCTGTTGCCCCGCTTCACCTTTATTTATAATCAATAAAAAACCATTATTCCTTAAACGCAATAATCGCGTAATCCTCTCCCACAGATAAACGATCGTTTAGAATTTTAACCGCACCTGGGAGTGGACCTACTGCACTTAAATCATGATGAGTTGGAATTGAAACACGAATACACTCCGGTTTCTTAAAACCCGTATGCTCAACCATGAAATTTAACGCCGGTGGTGGAAGAGGTCTTATATGTGTAGGGTCCACAAAAAAATTAAACGTCACTACATTAAAATTCTCCGGATTAGGTGTTTCTAAAATTAACACACCTCCCGGAGCAATTACACGATGAATTTCAGCCAGTAATTCCAGAAGATCTTTAAATGGCAAATGCTCCACAATATGAAACCCGCTCACACCTGAAAGTGAATTATCCGGAAGATTCAACATATACTCCAATGCATCCGACTGTTCCACAATAAAACCTTTCTCAACAGCTTCTTTTATCATTCGGATATTGGAATCGATTCCTCTCGCCAGTATTCCTTTATCTCTCAGAATTTCTAACCACTCACCTCTCCCGCATCCCATATCTAGAAAATCCTTACGTGAAGTTTGCTCAATAGCTTTCTCCACAAAAGGGATATACATTTGCAAACGGTTTTTGACCAGATCACGGCTTCCTCTGAACGATTCTTCAAATGCATAATAAAAATCATCCACAGAAACCTTTCCTTTATTTTCTAAAAAATACCCACCCTTTTTCTCGATTCGATTTTGAAGAAAGTTCAGTCTCTTTTGCAGTTTAAGGATCTCTGATCTATATCGACGATTTTGTCTCCGAAGAACCGATAATTCTTCAGAAGGATTTTTTTCATCTATTTTATCCAACTTAGCAGTACTTGCAGCATAACGTTTTATACGTGAAAGAAACGATCGAATTCTTTTCATAGAGGTATTCTACGAGAAAATATCCATAAATGCAATAGGCAGCAACATTTTTCCAGGTAAACAAATTTAAAAATTCCAAACAGGATTCCAATTTGACATCCTGATCCCGATATGTTAAATTATAAAAAAGGAGGTAGGCAAATATGGCATTGGAACATTGTCTTGTATTGATAAAACCTGATGGTGTCGAATTATCTTTAACCGGAGAAGTAATTACCCATCTTGACAGGGAAGACCTTTTTTTAGTAGGCGCACGTGTGGTTGAAGTCTCTCATGATTTAGCGGCATCTCATTATTATGAACATCATAATAAACCATTTTACCAAGATGTTATCCGGTATTTGATGGGAGCGTATCACAGTTTCCCTTGGGTATATGCATTTGCCTTTTGCGGTGAAAATGCCTGTTCAAGAATTCGGGCAATTGTCGGTAATACAAATCCAATGATCATCGAACCCGGGAAAAAAATCGTAACTTTGCGTCAAAAATACGGACGTAATATAATCATCCGGGACCAGTCCGGGCGGGATCTGATCGATGACGCTGGCCATGCCGTTGTTCGTTTTGAAAATGTTATTCACGCCAGTTTTTCCGACAGCGCAGAATATGAAATAAAATTATGGTTTACACCTGCTGAAGTACTTTCCAATTACCGCCTCTATCCTACAATTAAAGACGAATGCAATATCTTACAATGGGAAAAATCCCCCCAACAGATAAAGAAAGAACTATTTAAATAAAATAATTTCACTGATTAGAGTTCTATCTTGAAATTATTTTATGACGGCTTAACATCCCGGAACGCTGATCTGATAAACTTTTCATCACTCGAAAAGAATTTTGCATATTTTTTCTGCTTGTGGTATAATTCGCTATTACGAATAATCCCGTAAATACTATATGAAATTCAATGCGAGGAGGAATCATGAAGAAGTATTTTTTCTTTTTTTTCATTGCAATCAGTTTAATTTTTTTATCACAGTCTGTTTTTGCAAATAATACCCAGAGTGAAAAAAAGTTTTCATTTGAAGTAGGTGCTGGAATTCGATCTATTTCCAATGACCTTTATAAAGATGTTTATGACTCCCCCGGAACTGTTATTTCTTTTGATTTCGGATACCGTGTCGTAAAACAAGTTGAAATTTTTGCCCATACCGATTATTTTAAAAAAGATGGAAAATTAACTCTTACAGAAGAAGATACCACATTGAAACTGATTCCCATCGAATTTGGGGTACGTTATCTTTTTAATGTCGGAAAAACCGGAAGAATAGTCCCGTATATAGGATTAGGCGGCGGTTTTTATTCTATAAAAGAAACAAATGTTATTGGCGATTTTAACGAAAGCAAAGCCGGATTTTTATTAGAAGGCGGAATAAAGTTCTATATAGTCAAATCATTTTTCCTCGATTTAAAGTTAAAAGACGTAATCTTAAAATACGAAGATACCAAACTCGGAGGTTCGGTTGTTCTTGGAGGCATTGGTATTTCCTTTTAAACCATTCATATAAAAACACATTTATATGACTTCTTTTGCTCAAATGATTAATTTTTCTGACTCTGCATTGCAAACCAGAACATTTCCATAGAATCCCGATATAGAAAATTTATTCAAAATGGAGAGGGGAACATTTTTGTGGATCTAAAAAAACAAGTAGAGGAATTGATTCACTTTGCTGCTAACAGCGGTCATATACTTTTCATTATTCCTCCCTTCGGAAGTATCGAAGATATCCCCATAGGTCCCCATATCCTCCATTCTCTTGCAATAAAAAACGGATTTAAAGCCGATATTCTTTATCTTAATATGATCCTCGCTTCCATAATCGGAATAGAAAACTATCAATCCATTTATTCCTCTCCCGAATCCAAAAT
>JAKAGC010000371.1 GCA_021817755.1 Acidobacteriota bacterium
GGTAGCGCGTTCTTCCAACAGCCATTTGGTAATCTCTATTGCAGCGGAATCACGTGTATCACCGGTATTGGCTTTAAATGCAAAACCGAAAAGTGCGATCTTTTTTCCTGCAATGGTATTGAACATTTCCTTTATTATTTTTTGAACGAAGCGATGTTTCTGGTATTCATTCATCTTAATGACCATTTCCCAGTAATCGGCTACTTCGCTTAAACCGTAACTTCTCGAAATATAAACGAGGTTGAGGATATCTTTTTTAAAACATGAACCGCCGAATCCGATACTGGCATTAAGAAATTTAGGACCGATCCTGGAATCGCTACCAACAGCATAAGAGATTTCTGAGACATCGGCATCGGTTTTTTCGCATAAGGCAGAAATCGCATTTATAGAGGAAATACGCTGAGCAAGAAACGCATTTGCAACGAGTTTGGAGAGTTCCGATGACCAGAGGTTGGTGGTGATGATTCGCTCACGAGGCATCCAATGAGCATAAATATCGACGATTTCCTGTTCGGCACGATGACCTTCGGGTGTTTTATGTGCCCCGATCAATACCCGGTCACCTTCAAGTAAATCTTTAACCGCACTGCCTTCAGCAAGGAATTCGGGATTGGAAACAACTTCGAATCGAACATTCTTATTACCTGCTTTTAAGATACGTTCCATTGCTTCAGCGGTACGAACGGGCAGAGTGCTTTTCTCTACGATAATTTTATCAGAGGTAGAATTTTCGACGATGGTATGCGCCGTTTTTTCAATATATTGTAAATCCGAAGCCATACCTGCGCCTTCACCGAAAGTTTTTGTCGGAGTATTAACGCAGACGAATATGATATCCGCTTTTTTTATGCCGCCAATGATATCAGATGAAAAGAAGAGATTTTTCCCCCTCACTTCTTTTACGATATCAAATAAACCGGGTTCATAGATAGGAATTGTATCAGAATTCCACAGGTCGATTTTTTCCTGGTTGATATCAACGACATCAATCCGGTATTCCGGGCATTTTAAAGCGATTACCGCCATAGTGGGCCCCCCTACATATCCGGCCCCGATACACAAAATGTTTTTTTTAAAGTTCATTTTATTTATTCTCCTGTTTACTTCTGCTTTCTGGATTCTGTTAATTAATCTTTGTTATTTATTTGTTTGTGGTCCCATACAATTTTCAATCGAGGGATTCTTATCTACACATTATATATGTTCGGTTTGTATTTTGCAAGATGTTTCTTGATCCATTCAATGGTAATATCAAGGCCTTGCTCGAGTGTATAGCGGGGTTTGAATCCGGTTAAACTGATGATTTTCGAATTGTCGCAGCGTAGGCGTTGTATTTCGGAAGTATCGGGCCTTACCCTACAATCATCAGTGATAGCTCCTGCATCGGATTTCATCATTCTCTTTATGGTGTCTGCAAGATCAGAGATTGAAATTTCAGTACCTGAACCGATATTTATGGTTTGCCCGATTGCTTTATCGCATTCGGCGAGGGCGATAAGCCCAAGCACAGTGTCTTTCACAAAATTAAAATCCCTTGTAGGAGTGAGATTACCGAGCTGAAGCTCTTTCTTGCCGGAAGCAATTTGCGTGATTAGAGTAGGAATAATGGCTCTGGCTGATTGCCTTGGACCGTAAGTATTAAAAGGTCGTGCAACGATTAAGGGTAGTTTATATGAATAAAAAAAGCTCATAGCAACTGCATCCGCCCCTATTTTACTGGCGCTGTAAGGAGATTGGGGCTGGAGTGGATGATCTTCGTCGATAGGTACATACTGTGCGGTACCATATACTTCGGAGGTCGATGTATGAATGATGCGGGAGCACCTGTTTTCAAGAGCGGCCTGGCATACGTTCAATGTACCTTTGACATTGGTTTCAATGTAACTGGAAGGGGCGGCGTAGGAATAAGGTATAGCAATCAATGCAGCAAGATGGAATATGATATCGATACCTTCGGTTATTTTTTTCATCTGATACGGATCGCGGATATCACCTGATACAATATCGATATCTGAAGTATTTTCAATATCTTCGAGCCATCCCCAGTTATTAAACGAATTATACAGGGAAAGTGCTTTTACCCTGGCGCCATTTTCAATAAGTGTTTCTACAAGATGAGAACCGATGAATCCATCGGCTCCTGTAACAAGAATACGTTTATTCTTTATATTCATGATTTACCTTTATTAAAGAAAATATGTCATACCGGTATTTTATCGGAGTAGCCATGGTATTCCTTAAACCATTTTGTAAATATAGCGATTCCTCTTTCTAGGGATGTCGTGGGTTTAAATCCGGTATAGGCATAAAGAGAATTTATATCTGCATAAGTATCGAGTACATCGCCGTTTTGTAAGGGAGAGAATTTCTTTATAGCGGTCTTCCCAAGATTGGATTCGATAAGCTGAAGAAAATAGAATAAATCGACAGGGTGGTTATTACCGATATTGAAAATACGATAAGGCGCCGAAGATGATGCAGGATCAGGTTTATTTTCATCCCATGAAGGATCGGGAACGGGTATTTTCAGCATAACTTTTTCAATGCCATCCACGATATCATCGATATAAGTAAAATCCCTTTTCATATTTCCATTGTTAAACATTTCAACCGGAATGTTCTTCATAATTTTATGGGCGAAAATATAGTAAGCCATGTCGGGACGACCCCATGGACCATAAACTGTAAAGAAACGCAATCCGGTTATGGGAATATGATAAAGGTGGGAATAGGAATGAGCCATAAGTTCGTTGGATTTTTTTGTAGCGGCATAAAGTGAAATAGGATGATCGACACTATGATGTTCGGAATAAGGCATATTTCGACTTGCACCATAAACAGATGAGGAGGAAGAGAATACCAGATGAGAGATCGCATTATGTCTGCAATTTTCAAGGATATTAATGAAACCGATTATATTACTATCGATATAAGCATTTGGGTTTTCAAGGGAATACCTAACACCTACCTGGGCAGCCAGATGAATAACATAGTTTGGCTTTTCCTTTTTAAATACGTTTGATAGGTTATTATTATCTTTAATGTCGATTCGATAAAATGTGAATTGAGGAAAAGTGTCGGAAATAACAGCGGTTGTAGGAGGAATGGCTTCGATATGATTGGGTTTTATTCCCAATTGGCCCAATCGGTGATATTTTAATTGGGGTTCATAATAATCGTTCATATTATCGATTCCAACAACGCGGTATCCCTCGAGTAGGAGCTTCCTGGTGCAATGAAATCCGATAAAACCGGCTGCACCGGTTACCAGTATACAATTGGAAATCGAATTATGACCGGTCATAGTTCTCCATAATATGTTTAAAAGAGTATTCTACCATAATTTAATGGGATATGGCAAATTTTCGTTGATATTTTCAACAATTTGAAATTCGAAAACCTATTATTTTAGTTTTCATAAAGAACACAATGGGTAAACAGTATAGCAGGTTTTTTAAAAGGAAAGTTGTAAAAACATTAATATGAAATCAGGAATGTTTTTCATTTACATTGACATTTTTTTCTTGATTTTATAAAATTTTGTGTGCGGTGTGATGTCCGAAGCTGATTGATAAATTAGTGATATCTCATCCATGTACTTGGAGGTTTTATCCCTATGTGGAAACGAACGAAAATTCATATAGAAAGTTGCCGCCATATTCAGGAGACTCTCATCTATGGATGAAGAAAGACAATTACGAATACTAATTATAGAAGATTCTGAAACACAGAGAGTAATCTTGCGTCATATCCTTGAAAAAGAAGGGTGGCTTGTCGTTTCGTCTTCCTCTGCGGAAGAAGCATTGGATATGCTGATGACGCCGAAGGAATCAGATTTGCCGGACTTATTTATAATCGATTATAACATGCCGGGAATTGAAGGGGATGAGCTGTGTAGACGATTAAAATTAAATATATATACCCGTAGTATTCCAATTTTAGTTTTGATTTCCGAGAATGGAGAAGATACGGAAACATATGCTTTAAACAGCGGAGCAGATGATTACCTACCCAAATATACGGAAGATGAAATATTCGTTTTGCATGTCCGGTCATTACTTCGAAAAGCGAGAAAACCGAAATTACTTCTGGGAGTAGGCAGCCCCTTTTTCCAGCGTAGCAGGATTCTTGTAGTAGATAAAGATCCGGATTACCTGGATTTCCTCGAAAATTCTTTTAAAGAAGATGGAATGCAAATCACCCGGAGTACGGAATGCACAAAAAATGCCGAGACTCTGCTTGCAGAAAAATTTGATTGCATACTCATTGGTATGAATGAAACAAGTTCCGATGAATATGAGTTATGTAAAAAAATAATGGATTTACGTCCATCTTTGGATGATCCTGCGGTTGTGCTTGTTCTAATGAGCCATGAAACCAGGGAAGATATGACGCGTGCGCTGGAAGCCGGTGCGGATGATTTTGTTGCGCGTACGAGTGATGTTTCAATAATAAAAGCCCGGATGATTGCATTACTTAGAAGAAAATTTATACAGGAAGATAATCAACGAATTTTTGAAGAATTGAAGCGAAAAGAACTGGAAGTAGAACGCTCACGAATAGAAAAGGCAGCCGCAGAAGCAAAGGCCGTATTGGCAGAAAAGTTATTAATTACAGTAGAACAATTGGAAGATGAAATCGACGAACGTAAGAAAATGGAGCGTCAAATAAAAAAATACTCCCGCGAATTGGAGCGTAGTAATAAAGAGTTGGAAGCATTTGCCTATGTCGCTTCGCATGATCTCCAGGAACCGCTTCGAGCGATTTCCAGTTACCTTCAATTGGTTGAGAAACGATATAAAGAAAAAATAGATGAAAAAGGCAAAGATTTTATTAACAGGGCAGTAAACGGAGCTCGACGTATGCAAGAAATGATTAACGATTTGTTAATTTATTCGCGTATTACAACACGAGCCCGATCATTTGAACGCTGTTCATTTGAAGCAATTATCGACAGAGCATTAGCGAATCTGAGTGCAGCCATAGAGCGTAATAATGTTCAAATCACTCGCGATCCCATGCCGGAACTTATATGTGATGAAGCCCAGGTAATTCGCCTTTTTCAAAATTTAATATCGAATGCGATCAAATTTTGCGATAAAAAATCCCCTGAAATACAAGA
>JAKAGC010000372.1 GCA_021817755.1 Acidobacteriota bacterium
CTTCTTTACTGGATGTATTAAATGGAAAGCCCCCTACCAATTCGGCGCCGATTATTGTCGATATTCATCCGGGGAAACAGTTCCGTTATGCAGGTGGTGGATATTGCATATTACAACAGTTAATGATGGATGTCGATAAACTCTCCTTCCCGGAAATTATGAAAAAAAACATTTTGGATCCGCTTGGAATGGATGACAGTACCTATCTTCAACCCCTTCCTTTGGAAATGCAAAAAAATGCAGCTTCGGGGCATAATGCTGAGGGTATACCTATTTCCGGCAAATGGCATATTTATCCTGAAATGGCAGCAGCAGGGTTATGGACTACTCCATCTGACCTGGCAAAATTTATTATTGAAATCCAACTCTCTTTAAAAAACAAATCCAATAAAATTCTTTCAAAAGAGCTTGCGGAAAGTATGTTAACTCCATATTTAAATGAAAACTATGGCCTAGGGGTTTCCATTATTCGATATGGGGATTCTATTTATTTTGAACATAGCGGACAAAATGAAGGTTTCATTTGTCGCTATGTCGCAAGTAAAGAAAAGGGATATGGTGCAGTTGTAATGACAAATAGCGATTCCGGGGCAGGGCTTTATAATGAAATTATCCGTGGAATCGCAGATGTGTACAAATGGGAAGGATTCCTTCCTCAACCGGTAGAAGTGATAAAGATTTCGCCCGATATTCTTAAAACTTATACTGGGAAATTTGCCCTTAATTCGGATCAAATGGCTTCTGTGGTAATGGAGAATGATTCTCTTAAAATGAAAATTACCTCTATGAATCCAATCGAACTATTTCCGGTTGCGAAGGATAAATTTATTTCCAGAGATATAACAGGAACCTTTACATTCGAAACGGATCCCGCTACTAAACAGGTTATTCGCTTAAATATAGAAAGAAATAGCCAGCAGCGTTCCTATGAACGAAAAACCGATGACTTAAATACTCCAATGGAACTCTTACTTTCAGGAAAAATAGAAGAGGCCTTTCAAGCTTATAGGGATTTGAAAGCGAAAAATCCGAATGATCCGATGATCCAACCGATGCGATTACTGGCAACAACTCAACAAGTTTTAGCAAAAGGAAATCTGAAAGTGGGAGTGGGATTACTTGGACTCACAGCAGAATTATATCCCGATGTGTTTAAAGTGATGTATACAACGCTTAATAATGAAATCCAATTGATACTTGATAATCCCTCGGTGCCGGAGGAATTTAAAAAAGGACTTAAATCCGGTTACAATGCAATATTGAAGAAACTGGAACTTAAAGAACTGGATTGAGTTAAAATACGCTTAAACCTTATTAATTCCAAGACTTGAAGTGAATTGATTTAAATGGTATTCTTTGGAAGGAGGCAATTATGAAGCGGTATAAAAAACAACTGATTTTACTGACCATATTGTTTGTTGGTATCGGTTTAGCTTTTTGGATCACCCGGTCCCCTTTATTTGCATTGGAAAAAAAAGCACAGGGGACTTTCCAAATCTTGTCTAATGGAAAGGTAATGGTCGATGGGCAGGAATTTTCATCCATGCAAATGTATCTCCAATCGGATTATTTTAAAGTAAACAAGAAACGGTGCCTGGTAAAACATCGACCATCGGGAATGGTTTCAAATTCTGCTCGTCTTGCTTCCATGAATGATTGCTCACTTTCAAAAACCGTTATTAAAAGTGAGTACTGGCCATCCAAAATTTATGTAATTCCCATTGTTTTTCATGTGATATCCAAAAGTGATGGAACGGGAAATATTTCGGATCAGCAGATCGATGATCAGATAGCAGTTTTAAATGAAGATTATAGGGCTATTAGTGGGACATTGGGAGAAAAGGGATTTGATACCATGATCCGCTTTAAAAAGGCAGGAATTACGCGAACGGTTAATGATAAATGGTTCGAGGACCAAAATGAATATGAATATAAATCCGAATTGGGATGGGACCAGGAAAAATACTTAAATATCTATGTGAACTCTGCCAGTGGTTATCTTGGATATTCCTATCTTCCCCAGGAAGATGCCGGTGATATATATGATGGTGTGGTCTTACTTTACGACGCTATCGGAGGCAGGGATTTCGGGTATTCTCCTTATGATCAGGGGCGTACTTTAGTTCATGAAATAGGTCACTATCTTGGGCTACTACATACATTTGAAGGTTATGGCTGTTATGAAGGTTACGAAGCGGGAGACCTTATTGAAGATACAGTTAAGGAAAATGATGAAGTCTATGGTTGTTCGGTATATAAAAATGGTTGTGATACTTATGGAAATATTCATAATTATATGAATTATACGGATGATCTATGCATGGAAGAATTTACATCAGAACAGGCCAACCGGCTTGTTTGTTCTCTGGTGAATTACCGCCCCAATTTATATACTACGCAGAGTAACCTCACTGGTATAACGGTTACTTCTCCTAATGGGAGCGAGAAATGGACTGTTGGATCATCTCATTCGATTACCTGGAAAACCACTGGGAAAGTAGCAAATGTCATGATAGACTATTCCATAGACAATGGTTCTACCTGGAAAAAAATCGTTTCTTCTATTACTAATACTGGATATTATTCATGGATAGTTCCCCAAACTCCTTCTACATCCTGCCGGGTGCGGGTGAAAAATATTTCCAGCAGTGTTCCCTCGGATATGAGTGATTCTGTCTTTACTATTGCGCCTAATATTCCCCCTATTATTTCATTGAGCACTAACCGGAAGAATTTTGCTTCAGTAATAAATGGTTCTCAAACTCCATACCAGAAGGTACAGGTTTTCAATACGGGGGGAGGAACTCTTGAATGGACCGCTTCCGAATCTCTTTCATGGTTAAGTTGTACCCCTCTTTCCGGAACAGAGAACGACTATCTTACCCTCTCTGTGAATCCTGATGATCTTACTCCCGGAACTTACAGCGGAAATGTAACTATTTCTGCTGCCGATGCCTCCAATTCCCCACAACAATTAACGGTTTATTTAACAGTGCTCGATCAGGATCAAGAACAACCTCCTTTCGGTGAATTCTCAACCCCGATTGCAGGCTCAACTCTTGCGGGAAGCATCCCTATCACGGGTTGGGTATTGGACGATATCGATATTCAATCGGTAAAAATTTATAACGATCAAACCTATATAGGGGATGCGATTATGGTTGAGGGAGCCAGACCTGATGTTGAAACGGTATTTCCCTCTTATCCCATGAATGATCGAGCAGGGTTCGGGTACATGCTTCTTTCTTATGCATTACCTAACAGTGGAAACGGTACTTACACAATTACTGTAAAAGCCACAGATTCTTCTGCCCATGAAGTTACACTTGGAACGAAATCCATTACTATTGATAATGTTAATTCGCCATTACCTTTTGGTGCCATCGATACTCCCACTCAAGGAGGAATTGCTTCCGGCGAAAATTTTATCAACTGGGGATGGGTTCTTACTCCTTATCCTCAAACCATACCTGAGGATGGGTCGACTATAGATGTAATTATAGATGGAGTACGTGCTGGACACCCTGTATATAATATTTATCGACCGGATATCGAGTATTTCTTTCCGGGTTATATGAATAGCGGTGGTGCTGCGGGATATTTTTATTTTAACACAAATCCTTTCCAAAACGGCCTCCATACTATTGCTTGGGTTGTAACTGATAATAATGGAGTTACTTCGGGAATAGGGAGCCGTTACTTCACGATTCAAAACAGTAAAAATTTGAGCCACTTTCCTTCAATTATTTCATCTGCTAATCTTCCACCTATCGATAATAAATCGCCTGTTAGTGTAAAAAAAGGGTTCGGTTCAACAAATCCTGTTTCAACTGTTTTGCCGGATCAAGATGGTACTATTACTATTAAAATTCATGAATTGGATCCTCTCGAGATTTGGCTTAATCCTAATGCGAATGATGGTGTAGATAAATTTTCAAATTCAGGAAAGAATGATTTTCAATCTTTTTCCGTAGTTGAAACGATACCCGTTGGTTCTACTTTCAATAAAAGTAATGGTACATTTTCATGGCTTCCCGGTCCTGGATTTATAGGGAATTATTCATTTACTTTTATTTCTAACATAACGAATAAACGTATACCCGTCCGGGTGACCATACTTCCTCGAGAATCATCAACTCCTATTAAATAATTAAGAAAAATGTCGAAGGTATTTGTTATTTTATTGAATTGGAATGGGTGGAAAGACACTATTCAGTGTCTTGAGAGTCTTTTTAAAAGTAAATACTCTCCATTCACGGTAATTGTCTGCGATAATGATTCTTCGGATGATTCTATGGCGAAAATCAAGGGATGGGCAGAAGGGGAGATTTTTGCATCAACAGAGATTCACGAGTCTTTGAAAACCCTGATTGAACCGCCGGTGAAAAAACCTGTGGAATATGATTATTATACTGAGGAAGAAATAATACACGGACATTTTAAAATTGGTGAAATTCCTTCGCTAATTCTGATTCAAAATAAATCAAACTCCGGTTTTTCTGCCGGAAATAATGTAGGTATCAGGTACTCATTGGCAAATGGAGCTGAATATATTTGGTTATTGAATAATGATACAGTTGTCACCGACTCTACATTACCCGAATTGGTAGAACGAATAAGGATATCCGATAATACAGGAATAGTTGGGGCTGTGATTCATCATTGTAATGATCCGAGCTTAATACAGGCTTATGGGGGAGGTAGAATTATACCGTTTTTTGGGATTGACCGATTTGTTTATTCTCCTACAGAACTTAAATATATTACCGGAACCAGCCTGTTTGCACGTGCCATTGTGTTTAAATCAGTCGGATTGCTAGATGAAGCGTTTTTCTTTTATTGGGAGGATGCGGATTGGAATTACAGGGCGATAAAAGCAGGGTGGATGATCGATACTGCTCCGAATGCAGTGGTATATCATAAATTTTCCGCTTCAGTCGGAGGACAGAGTTTAAAGTCCGACCTGTTTAAAGTGACTTCTATGAAATTATATCACCGAAAACACTATAAATATAGCTGGTGGATACCGGTAACTTTCCATGTTTCTGCTATGCTGGTTAACAGAATTTTGCGAAGACAATGGGATCGACTATTTCCAATAATCAAAAAGTGG
>JAKAGC010000373.1 GCA_021817755.1 Acidobacteriota bacterium
GTTATGATTACTGCGGGGGGATCGTGTAAGGTCTTTAAAAACTCCAACCCGGATAACTGGGGCATTTTGATGTCAAGAAACATGATATCGACCTGGTTCTGATGCAAAAAAGAAGCTGCCTCGATGGCATTTTCGCACTGCTTAACCAGTTCCAGCGAAGGTAAAGAGGCTATGTATTTCTCTATTACCCGCCGGGCAAGGGGTTCATCGTCTACGATTATACATTTTATACTCATAAGCGTATCTCCAGAGTTATATTAAATGCATCACTACTTTTCTCTATCTTTAAATCGTGCCGGTTGGGATACAATAATTGGAGCCTCCGGCGCACATTCTGCAATCCTAATCCTGAACGGGGAGATTTTGGACGGGCGTTAATAGAAGGAAGACTGTTTCGCACTGTAAAAACAAAATAAGAATCGGAAACATGAATATGAATCAATACGTAGAAATCCCTGAGGGAAGTAGATACTCCATGCTTAAAACTATTCTCAACAAATGATATCAATAACATGGGGGCTATCTTTTGACCTTTTAAATTTCCATTCACTACCATCTGTATGGCACAACCGGAAGGAAACCGGAGCCGCTCCAGCGAAAGATAATTCTCTATGAAATTCTTCTCGGATTCAAGCGAAACATATTCATCGGTTGAACTCTCAAGCATATACTCCATTAAATCTTTTAACTTCTTTATCATGGGTGGTAATTTCTGAGATTGATCGAGACTGAGAGAATACAGATTATTGAGTGTGTTGAATAAGAAATGAGGATTAACCTGGGATTTAAGGAGATTTAATTCGGATTCGAGGTGTCGGGTTTTGATTTCCTGGGCACGGGCTCCCTGTTTTATCCGGTTCTTTACAAATCGTAAGGCAGCGGTAACAACAACGGCTGATGTGATTGAAATGATCCATTGGGAGAAAGGGACGGTATGTTGTAAAAAACGGGCAAATAGTATGTAAAATACTTCAGTGGATAGGATTATCATTGCGGTGGTGATGATTAGGTATCGAATTCTTCTCCGGTATAAGCGATCCAATATTAGAAAATGAAAATAAGTGGGTAAACTAAGGGCAAAATAATAACAAAAAGTAATGAACCGCTGAGATATGGATACAGGATTGGTTTGAGAGGGAAGAAAAATAAAGAGGGCAAAGATACTCCATGCGAGAAGATATAAAACAACCTGCCTGTTAAATGAACTTACCTTATATATCCAATCGAAAACAAATTTAAAACCTTTTTTCTCGTTGCGGATTTCTTCTTTCTCTGCAAGGAATAAAGCGGGTTTCTTGAGTAATTCCCGCATCTTTTCCGAATATTCGAGAATCATGGGAGGGAGTTTTTCGGGATCTTCGATACTGATGTTATGAAGCTGGGTAAGCTTTTCAAGGATAAAGCGATGCCCGATATCGGATTTTAGTGTATCTAATTTTTTCTCGAGCCTCCGGGTTTCAGTGCGTTGGGCTTCCCACCGGCGGCGTAAATCATTTTCAAGAAATTTGACGGCTGTTGATATGATGAGCAATACAATAATATGAAAAAACGGAGTAGATAGGTAGATAGAAAATTTGAATAGATGAAGCAGTATAAGATAACTCAGGTACCCGGGAATGGCTATTATTAAGAACAAGGCGAATGAATAAACGAGGTACTTTTTCCGGTTGAAAAAACGGGCAAATAGGTAGAAATGAACAAAAACCGGAAATGAAAGTAAATGAGAATAAATTAAAGATGGTATTAGGATTGAAGCATTGGAAGGGATGAAATGAAAAAAAAGGAGTAAGGCAGCAAAAATGAGAAACGGGGTATAAATGATATAAGCATAAGGACTGCGTACGAGATTGAGCAAAGGACGAAGAGTTAATAATGAGGAGTTTTTCATGGTATATAATATACACCAACAGCAATTTAAATCAAGTCTATTATGTCAAACGATTGGGATTGGATGATGAATGGGTTTGATAAAATGATGAAATTTAAACGATATGCCTTCGGCGACCTACCTTTCTTATAAGAAAGGTAGGCCAAAGAATTTTTTATATGAGGTGATTGAAGAGATTACTTTTTTGCTTTTTTAGCCGCTCGCGGTTTCGGTTTTTCCGGCGTTTCCTCTTTTTTCGGTTTGGAAGGATGAGGAATTAAAACTACTTTGTCGGTCTCAGGTTCGATATCTGCAACTACATGCCCGCCATTAACCAGGGAACCGAATAACACTTGATCGACAAACCAGGTTTTAATATTATCCTGGATAAGCCGTCCCACTTCCCGGGCACCGAACAATTTCGAATAACCTTTTTTACCCAACCAATCGTAACAACGGTCTGTCACCTGGAGAGTGACATTTTTATCCAATAGTTGCGACATAAATAAGCGGATATCCTTTTTCACGATATCCACCACAATATGCTCATTAAGACCATTGAAACGAACCACTGCATCGAGCCTGTTCCTGAATTCGGGAGCAAAATGTTTTTTAACCGCTTCATCGATAGCGCTGGTATTAACAGAACGGTCTTCAAACCCGATAAGGGGTTTCCCAAGCTGGCGAGCGCCGGCATTGGAGGTCATGATGATAATCACATTCCTGAAATCCGCTTTCTTCCCCGTATTATCGGTCAGGGTAGCGTAATCCATCACCTGGAGTAAGGTATTGAAAACATCCTGGTGAGCTTTTTCGATTTCATCCAGCAGCAGGACACAATGAGGCGTTTTCCGAATCGCATCCGTCAGCAATCCCCCCTGCTCGAATCCCACATAACCCGGGGGGGAACCAATTAACCGAGCTACGGTATGCTTCTCCTGGTATTCGCTCATATCGAAACGGTGAAGAGGAATACCCAGTATTTGTGCAAGTTGCCTGGATAATTCCGTTTTACCTACGCCTGTCGGGCCCACAAATAAGAGGGAGGCAACGGGTTTTTCAGGTTCGCGGAACCCCGCCCGTGCGCGTTTAATGGCTTGTGAAACGGAAATAATCGCTTCATCCTGGCCGTATATTTGTTCTTTTAATTGTTCTTCCAATCGTTTCAGTTTGGAGGTTTCGTTTTCCGTAACTGTTTTCTCCGGTATTCTGGCAATTTTGGAAACAACCGTCTCAATTTGAGGTAAATCTATAATCACTCGTTTCGAGTTTTTCTGGCTTTTTTTCATCCGCACCCAGGCACCCGATTCATCAATGACATCGATGGCTTTATCCGGGAGGTAACGGTCGTTAATGTATTTGGAAGAGAGGTCTACCGACGCTTTCAGCGCATCTTCCGTATAGGTGACATTATGAAACGTTTCGTATTTTTCTTTCAGACCCAGGAGGATGTTATAGGTTTCATCAACAGTCGGTTCAGGAATTTCGATTTTCTGAAATCTGCGAGATAAAGCCCGGTCTTTTTCAAAGTGTTTGCGGTATTCTTCATAGGTAGTGGAGCCGATGCATTGCATTTTACCTGAGGAGAGAACCGGTTTCAGGATATTCGATGCATCCATGGAACCGCCCGAAACCGCACCAGCGCCAACCACATTATGAATTTCATCGATAAACAGAATCGCTTTATCCACTTCTTGCAGTTCAGTTAAAACCCGTTTCATACGTTCTTCGAAGTCACCCCGGTATTTGGTGCCTGCCAGGAGACCACCCATATCCAGCATAAAAATCCTGGACCCTTTCAAAGCATAGGGTACTTTATCCTGGGCGATCAAGCGGGCCAGGCCTTCCGTAATCGCTGTTTTACCCACACCCGGTTCGCCCACATGAACCGGATTATTTTTTAATCTCCGGCATAGCACCTGGATTGTGCGTTCCAGGATATCTTCTCTACCGATAATCGGATCGATTTCGTCCCGTTCTGCTTTAGCCGTAAGGTCAGTAGTAAACATCTCCATGAATTTTTGTTTTTTCTTTTGAGAATCTTTATCCGTGATCACCTGGCCATCTTCGTAAACTTCGCCGTCGTCTTCCGATGGTGTTCTCGGAGGCGTAGTATATATCGGATCCGGTGCCACGGAAATACCATGTGAAATATAATTCAGCACATTGAGTCGGGAGATTCCTTCTTGTTCAAGCAGAGAGTGGGCCACGCATTCTTTTTCATAAAAAATAGCCGCGAAAATATCGCCGATATCCAGGCTTTTTTTACCTGAGGAGATGACGTGAACCATTGCCCGTTCGATAATATTTTGAAATCCTTCCGATTGAACCGGATCAAAACCTTCTTTAATGGGAATATAGCCAGCCTTAAAAAACTTTTCAAGTTCATTTCTAAGGTGCAGAACATCCCCGCCGCAAGCGATAATGATATTGCTTCCGCTGTCAAAAAACAGCGAGGCATAAAGCAGGTGTTCCGGTGTGATATATTCATGTGATCTGCTTTTCGCTTCCGTATAAGCAGCAGTAATTATATGGTTTAATTCTTCCGTTAATTGTATGCTCATGCTTCCTCGTACCCGCATTTCAGCGGGTAACCTTCATTTTTGGCCTCAGCGTGCACCTGGTTGATTTTCGTAATAGCAATATCATAGGTATAGACACCGCAGGTGCCGCTACCCTTCCGGTGCACGTCCAACATGATTTTTGTCGCTTCTGCTGCCGGTTTACTAAAAATCGACATTAGAATATGGACAACAAAATCCATAGAGGTATAGTCATCGTTAAACAAGATTACCCGGAACATTTTCGGTTTCTTTACACGGGTATCGGGAGCGACCCGTACATCCCCGGCAAGAACCTCATCCAGGAAGGGCTCTTTTGCCATAGCTACCTCCATTTTTGCGACACTGATTATAGCATTAACTTTGGCTCTTGTCAAAGTATAAGGGAGTGGTAATATCCCTTTACCATATATATTTAATAGTTTTTCAAATTTGTCAATCGTTAAAAAAACATGGTTTCATCCCTTCATAATTCATAAAAAATGTTTGGAAACAAATCTTAGTTGATTTTTTATTTGTTTTGATTTATTATTAAACCTGGAGGTAAGTGATATGGGTTCAATTAATCTCATTGTTCCCGGTGATATGAAGTTGGAATATAAAATTGATAATAGATCTACGGTCGATCAAATTATACAAATTATTAAAAATACAACATTAAAAAAGAAAACAAATAA
>JAKAGC010000374.1 GCA_021817755.1 Acidobacteriota bacterium
AGGAAGCCCGTTTTATATTAGTGCCATCATACGATCCGAATGTGAAGAAAAAGACCTGACTACGATTGAGGGATTAACAAAAACACTTGAATTTGAAACCCTCTCTAACCAGGGAGAAATAAAAGCGACCTGGATGGAATATATATCAAGTGCCTTACCCCGGATAAATGACCGGTATGGAAAGAGTATCCTCCTGTACTTATGTAAAAACAGGGAACGGGAAGTCACCCGAAAAGAAATAATGGATGACTTGAAACTTGATATGACAGATACCGAGTTAGAATTGAAGCTCAAAGCCATGGTCAAATCGGATATAATAAAACAGGGTCATACCAATTTTGATTACCAGGGGGTCCAGGATAACATATTTGATAAAGTGTTTAGGGGTGTATATGAGAAAGAAATTCAACATTTCGATATAAAAACAATCGGTAAGGAATACAGTGAAAAGCTCTCGGAATTACGTAAACAATTCAATCGATTGCAAGGAGAATTTAATTTTTATAAAGGGTATTATGCAGAGTATGCCCTATACGATCAGCTTCGATTGCATGCAAAAAATAACAATGAATTTTTTAAATCGATTACCCGTTATCTTCCCGAAGATTTTAATTTCACAACGTATTCCTATGTTTGGAAGTATAATTATGCTCCCATCTATTCCAAAAGTTTTAATATCGATATTTTCGCCCGTGCGGTTAATAAATCCGATTATTCGATTATCGGTGAAGTAAAAAACCGGAATTCAAAAAAATTCGATAAGGAAGAGGCGCTTAATTTTTTTGCAAAATTTGAAGAAATCAGGCATATTGAAAAGTTAGAGCGAGCACTTGGATTTATTTTTTCATTGAGTGGCTTTACAGAAGATGCCGAGTTGTTTTGTAAAGAGAAAGGGATTGCATGCAGTCATGATGAACGGTGGCTCGGTGTAAAATAAACACCATATCTTATTGACTCATCTATTTTATAATTATTTTTACCAGATTACAATTTATATTTGACTTCTAATTTTTTTTGAAAATTTTATTTCATAATTAGTGTTGAATTCTTTCCATAATTCCAATAAATCGGAAAAATTCCAAAATAATATAATCTTAACTTTCTTGTGAAATAGGCTTCACATCTTTACCTCAAGATTATTACCACTTGGCATTGAATTTGCCTATTAAATCCGAGGTGAATTGTGAAACAAGCAAATTCAATAACTAAGGCTATTATTTCATTATTAATAATCAATGAGATATACGAAAATTTTAAACTTCATACCTCTGGTTCTATATACAATCTTTCACCAAAATTCCTGCATAAGCTTCCCATGCGATCCACTTCAACTATAATCAATAGCCTTTTTCTTCTTGAATTGTATTCAATTTTTCAAATCTACATTTCTCTCAATATAACGGATTATTCGAGAAATATCTCAAATAAAATTAGCCAAATAAATGAGAATGCTCCTCAAATACTCTTGACAAAAAAATCCATTTTCTCCATAATAATTAACTGGAAGAGAATCGATATTTGGAAACTGCTTTTCATTGACAGCAATAAGAAAAAGCAATCAAAAATATCCACCAATTGCATTCCAGAGTTAACAATGGATTTACTCAAAGGTCTATCAAAAAAGGTGTCCTAAAAATTTAGGAGGTGTTGCATGTTCAATTTCAAAAAATTCAATATAACACAGAAACTAACGGTAAGTTTTGCTGCAATCGGTTTAATTCCACTTTTAGTAATTACACTGATTCTTTTTATTAATTTCACTCAAATGTTGAAAAATGATACTTATACAGATTTGAAGAGCGAATCAAGACAAAAAGTCGAACATATCGAAGTGTGGTCCCATGAATACGAAAAAGCGGTAAATTATATGGCACAATCGGAGCGTGTTATCACTCGATACGACATTCTCAAGAAATACCATGATGATTCTAAAACAACTGCAACCGGGCCATTTCCGACTGAAACAGAAGAATATAAAAAAATCTGGAACGAAATTTCTCCCAAACTGGTTGAAAGTATGGAATTATTTAAAGTCCGCGAAATATACATCATTTGTGCAAGCCACGGACATGTAATGTATAGTAGTGCCAAGGGAGAGGATCTGGGAACAAACCTGGTAACCGGAAGTTTAAAAGAGTCTGCACTGGGTCGTGTATGGAAAAAAGTAATTGATTCCCAAAAAACCGAAACCGTTGATTTCGAGCCCTATGCCGCTGATAATTACTCATTTGCCAGCTTTATCGCAGCTCCAATATACAATACAGAAAAGAAAATGATCGCTGTATTTGCCATTAAAGTCTCCCCATCCGATATCGATAATATCATGCAAACGAAATACAGTGATAATAAAAGTAATGAAGCGTTCCTGATAGGAAAAAGTAATGGCCGAATTTCTTTACGAAGCAATGTTAAAACTTTAGGCGGAGGAAAATTCGTTATTGGCTATGAATATTCTAACAATTTCATAGAAAAAGCTCTGGCAGGTGAACAAGGACAGATCGAATTTGCTTTTGAGAAAGGCGAAAAACAGTTGGTCTATTATGAACCGGTTTCGGTGTTGGGATTCAATTGGGCCAGCATTACGAAAGTAAGTAAGGACGAAGCCTTACAATCTGCAACAAAGCTAAGAAATCTATTAATAATAATTTTTTTGATTATGGGTACAATAATCGTAATTAGTGCCAGAGCAGCAGGAAAAAGCATTGCAAATCCGATTAAAAAAATAAAAGATGTATCAATAGCCCTTGGAGAAGGTGATTTAACAAAACAGGTTGATTTCCAAAGCCATGATGAACTGGGCGAGTTAAGTTTTTCTTTTAATCAATCCATCATTCAATTAACAGAACTGGTACAAACAGTATTGAATAATTCCGGAGAAATGCGAAACACAGCCGACGAACTGGCACTTGGAAGCTCGGAATTGGCTTCTCGAGCCAATCAGGAAGCAGCAACATTAACTGAAATCTCAACTACCATCGAAGAATTCTCAGCAGTACTCAAACAAACCAGCTTAAATGCTGTGGACTTAAACCAATCGATGGATAATTTTAAAAATATGATCCAATCGAACCGGGAATTGGTTTCGGAAGTAAGCTCTACAATGCAGCAGATAAATGATTCCAGTAAACAAATCGATGCGATTGTAAATGTAATCAATGATATCAGCTTTCAAACTAACCTCCTGGCATTGAATGCAGCAGTAGAAGCGGCTCGTGCCGGTGAAGCAGGCCGGGGATTTGCTGTGGTCGCTTCAGAAGTTCGTAACCTGGCTCAGAAAACAGCTGAGTCCTCTAAAACGATCCGGGAAATTATCAATCATAATGTTCAATCAACCCACCAGGGTATGGAATTGGTCAATAAAACCACAAATTCATACAAAGAAATCATTTCAGTGATGCAGAAACTGGTACACAAAATCGATGGAATTACAGATGCAAGTAATGAACAATCCACAAGTATTGAACAAATCAATGTTCATATCTCCCAGTTTACAGATGTAATTAATCAAAATGCGTCATTAGGTGAAGAATTAGCTGCATCTGCGGAAAACTTAAAACATAATGTGGTGGGATTACTAAAAGAAGTAAATCAATTTAAAATAGGAAACGAAGAGTAAAATCTTATGTTACAAAACTAAATTAATATTGCCGGGCTGAAAATTTACACAGTTTAAAATATGCCCGGCATTTAAAATATATAAATTCAGGAAGTATCAATAAAATATTATTTCTTGAATTTATACCATCCAAAACGCCGCATAATTCCTTTGAGTTGGCACGTAGAGTAATAAATAATCATGACGTGGAACTTCCAGAAAAAGTTCTCCTTTATATTTCCAATGAAAACGAATCTTGAAAGAATCCCCTTCTCTTACCTGGAGTTCTTTTAATGATAGTGCAATTTCAATATGATTTTCGGCGGCAAATCTATAGGAAGGCACGCCACTGTTATTTCCTTTGTCAGGAAAAACAAACCGGTTTATAAGAGTGGTTTTATCAAGCTCAACCTTTTGTAATCGGATTTCCAATTGATAATCATTTTCGAAATAATGAGCAGGACTATTTTCAACTTCAATTTTTAAAAATAGTTCTGTATCGGAAAACCCAAAATAAACCCGCTTCATAATGGGATTGGAAATATTCATGGCTCCGCCAAAAGCCCGAGTATCAATATAACCGGCATAAAGCCACTCAAAATAACCGGAGGATTTTCCATCAATGGGGGGAGAAATTTTTCTTGCAGGCAACACAATATTCCCCGTGTCATCCGCTACACGGTGAGCGATGGGAACAGTTAACTCATAAGGGACATCGTTACCGGATAATTCAAACAACTTTTGTACATTCTTCCTGAACAAATCATCAAAAATATCCAGATCAGGAGTAAAATTCTCTGCTCCAAACCACCAGAACCAATCACTGCCCTGAGCAATAGAGAGGTATTCGCGAATTTTCTCTTTTTTCTCTTGGGTCAATTCCTTTTCACGTTTTAGAACAGCTTCTTTTGCTCGTTCAATCCATTTCCAGGCTTTTCGATCTTCCTCGTGGCCAATCCAGATATCAAAATTACCATTGATCCAGGATCCGGTCTGTAAATTGGAAATAATGCCTCGTTCCATTTTCGATGCTTGTGAAAAGGTTATGGTTTCCAACTGTTCATCATCCGTAACTAAGCGAAAAAATTCCGAAAGAAATTCTCTCCCGCTTTCCGGGTAATACTCCCAGGCATTTTCCCCATCAAGGATGATAGGCACAACAGGTGTACTATTGGAAGTGATACGAATTCGTTTAATACGTTGGACAAAGTCCTGAGCTGCCTTTTTAGCAGGTACGGACTGGTAATGAAACCCGATCAAATCTGATAAATAATGATCTCTAAAAAAAAGCGATAGGGGTTTCCCTTTTATTTGATAGGGTTTGTAAAGGATTTCGGGATGCTTTATATCCATGTGTTCATCCCGTTCAAAAGCAATCCCAAGGGATTTAGCAAGGTTTGCTTCATCGGTTGCAGTCCAGGTAATCCCAAGTTGTTCCATTATATCGAGTACTCCCATTGAAAGGCTCCCTTCGGATGGCCAGAT
>JAKAGC010000375.1 GCA_021817755.1 Acidobacteriota bacterium
ACGAGATATGAATGGGTCTGATATTGGGATCGACATTGCCGATCACTTCAATGGTTACATATTGCCTGGTACTTCCGACATTTAAATGTGCGGAAAATGTTCCATTTACGGCAATGGGTTGCCCGGTCAATAATCCGCCTGCCATATCCCGGACTAAAAGTGTGTTCCCATTCTTCAAACGATTTTTAATATTCAATGTTAACGCGCTCATGCTAGCCTCCAATAGTTTAAATAATTCATTTCACCATCCATACCGGAGGTTTCCATCTCCCCCGGATGAACGCATATATTATGTAATTTTTTTCTGAGAGAGGTTATAAAATTTGTTCCAAAAAAAGATAAAAATTGTTTCATCCTTTAAATCTTCCTTTCCTTTGGGGTTTTTTTACTTATAATACTTTCTAAGAAAGTAAATCGGAAGGTAACTGCTGAAACTGCTCTTTAAAGCATTTGGTGAAATACGCCCTACTGGAAAACCCAACTTCAAAGGCTACCTCTGTAATGGTGGTATTCCCGCTCTTTAATAATTGGGCGGCTTTTTTTAACCGATAAGACCGGATAAAGTCGGTCGGGGTTACGCCTGTCAACGCAAGTATTTTACGGTAAACGGTCGTGCGGCTCATGAAAAGCAATTTACTGAGATGTTCGACATTCAATTCGGGCTCGGAAATATTCTTTTCGATGACTTTTTTTAAATCGGCGAGGAATTCGCGATCGATTTCGGAAACTTTGATTTGAGTGGGTTGAAGCACAAGCTCCCGGTTCATATGGAGTTGAAGACTTCGCCTCAATTCGATTAAATTTTTAATACGGGCACTCAATGCACGTGTGCTGAAGGGTTTGGTTATATAATCATCGGCTCCGGTTTGGAATCCCTGTACGATACTCTCTTCGGAAGTTTTAGCAGTGAGCATTACAACCGGGATATGACTGGTATTCATATGGGTTTTTAGGGTTTTACATACCTGGTATCCGTCGGGCTCGGGCATCATTATATCGGTGATTACAAGGTCGGGTATTATGGTCATTGCCATGTCGAGTCCTTCTTTTCCATCTTTGGCTTCGATCACCTTATAATCGGATTCCAGAGAGGACCGGATATAATATCGCAGGTCTGTATTATCCTCGATGACAAGTATGATGGGTTTCTCGATTTCTTCTTTCGGAGAATCTTTACTCGCAATACTTTCCATATCTTCTGGGGCTGTGGTTTCCTCAAAGGATTGGAGTAATTCGGGATTTAATTGGGCATCTATTTTTTGGGTGGTATCTAATAGAAGAGGTTCTTCCACCAGCTCGCGAGGGAGAAGGTGATCTTTTCCCATGGGGAGCCGAACGACAAATTGGGTTCCGCTGTCTACTCCGACTTTACTGGAAACGGTTATATCTCCATGGTGAAGTTGAGTTAACTCTTTTGAAAGGGCGAGACCGATACCTGACCCTTTCCGAAATTTTTCGACGGGTGCGCCTCCCTGGTAAAAGCGATCGAAAATCTGATCCAATTGCTGGGGAGGAATACCGATGCCAGTATCATTTATGGCTATGCAGGCCCATTCTATTGGTTTTCCTTTGGAATCCGGTTTCTCTTCAGTGAAAACGGAAACAGTGATTTTCCCACCGGGAGGGGTAAATTTCAATCCGTTAAAGATGAGATTGGTAATGACTTTTTCGATTTTATCAGGATCGAAATAAAGGGGTATGGAGTGAGTTTGGTACTCCGAAACTAATGTCAACCCATACTGTTTGACTGCGATTTCAAAGGGTTCAATCAATGCTTTAATAAAATGAACGAGATCGAGGGGCATTGCCCGCAGTGTCATTTTACCGCTTTCGAGTTTGGAGAGATCGAGGAGCTGATTGATAAGCCCGAGAAGCCGTTGTGCATTGCGGTGGATGATTTCGAATTTTCGTTTGGCCTGGCCTGCGTCCGCTTCGTCTCGCATTTGTTCCAGGGGGCCCATGATTAAGGTTAAAGGGGTGCGAAACTCATGGGATATATTGGCAAAGAAACGGGATTTTAGTTTATCCATTTCTTTTAACCGTTCATTGGCATGGTTGATTTCCCGTGTGCGGTCCTTTACGATTTTTTCCAGCCTGCGCTTCTCCATTTCCAATTTCAAGGAGCGCCATTTCACAATGGAATACATCATCATGCCGGCAGCAGCGAGATAAATCAAAAAGGCCCACCATGTCCGGTACCACGGAGGAAGTATCCGAAACCGGAAGGTATCCTGGGTACTTTCCATCCGGTAGAGATTTTGCGCTTTGACATGAAATTTATAAAAACCGACATCGAGGTTTGTATAGACTTTCACGGGTTCTTTTTTCCATTGATTGGGCCATTGGTGCTCATACCCTTCAAGGAAATATTGGTACATGGTACGCGTTTCATCATCGAAAAAGGGAACAGCGGTTTCAAAGGTAATATCATTATCTTTGTATTGGAGTTCGAGGGGTTTGGCTTCCTTTTTTGAACTCTTTTTTCCTGGATTTCCACCATATATTAGGGTCCCTTTATTGCTG
Source organism: Acidobacteriota bacterium (assembly GCA_021817755.1). GTDB lineage: Bacteria > Acidobacteriota > Aminicenantia > UBA2199 > UBA2199 > JAKAGC01. The sequence continues at coordinate 2,524 of JAKAGC010000375.1, forward strand.
GATATATTCCGGATTAACGCATTAAAATGATGGGGAAGGGATTGATTGGATTGGCGTAAATCATACATGGCAAGGCAGCCCGAACCGGCAAACCACACATGGTTTCCTTCATCATAGATGAAATTGATCTGTGTTTTGGGAATTTGTTCCAGAGAAACATTTTCTACCTTAACGGTTTTTCTACCGGTATCGAAAGAGGCATGATAATTTATTAATCCGGAATGGAACCATATATTACCTGTAGGACCTTCCACGAGCCGGAAGATATTACGGGAACGGTCGCAGAATTCATTACCGAGGAGATTATCTGGATAGAATCTCTGTCTATTTTTATCAAATCGAAAGAGGCCTTCTTCGGTGCAAAAAGCGGGACATTGGTTTAAGGAAGAAACAATTATCTCACCGGGGGGTAAGTTGTTTTTGGAGGTATAGGAGTCATTGGATAGGGGTTCTCCCTTTTCATTTAGAATTAAATGCATGACTCCGCCGGTAGTGGTACTTAACCAGATATGGCCGTCTTTATCTTCAAAAAGGGACCGGATGGCACCAGTGGCAATTTTAAATTGGTTGTCCGGTGTCCATTTCCCATTGGTGTTACGAAGTGCTTTTAATCCCTCTCCTGTTCCGACCAGTATTAAACCGGGGTGGCGTTGGAGGGGAATCATTACTGTACATAAGCGGATAGCATTTGTTAAGAGGGATGTTTTAGTTATATTTTGAAGGGTATAGATACCTTCGGAAGTACCCGCAAGCAGCATATCTTCCAGTGGTAAGAGGCATTCGCAGTGAACGGAAATGCCATCTACGGGTAGAAATGCTCCGGGTTTTTTCTCTTCCTGGGTTTGGGAACGGAAGAGCCCTCTGGATGTTCCGACATACAATATGCCTTTGTAGCGAGTGACCGATAGGTTTAAGCCTTTCAACCCGGAATGGGTATCGAAAATGGAGACCGGTGCAGTATAGTGAATTTTGAATATTCCATTCCCGAGAGCAAGCCATATATTCCCGGTGCGGTCTTCAAACACATTTTTTACATCATCTTCCTGTAAGAGGGAGGAGCGGTTATAAATGGCTTTTGTTTTTCCATTGTTTCCCAGGATAAGCAATCCGCCTTTGGTTGTACCCAGGGCATAATCGCCATTCGATAACGATATAGCATGGCATAACTCGTTGGTTTTCATGTAATCATCGGCTTCTGTGGAAAAGGGAGAGAGTGCAGCTTTTGAATATTTGAATAAACCGTCCTGCCGTGTTCCGATTAAAAAATCCTCTTTCTCTTCGATAATGGCCTTATAACTTCTTAAGGCAACATTGAAAAATGGAATTCCCAGATTGGGTTTATCGGTGATTTTAATGATTCCCGATGAGGGACGAATACCGTATAGATAATTATTCCATGGAAACAGGATGCGGAATTCTTCTGCATTGGTTGAGGCGATATTGAACCAGGGAATAACGTTTTCATCTTTGTATCTGAATATCGCTTTCCGGCTTCTGAACCAGGTGGCGTCCTTCGTGCATAGAACCTGGTAAATCAAACCGAAGTTTCGCCATTTATTTTCCAGGTTTTTAGAAAGGGAGACGTATTCAAATTCACCCCCGGAGGTAATATCGAGGAATCCGAATTCATTTTCACCGCCCACAAAAAGAGTATTATGGCTATCGATATCCAGGGATTTGACCACACGGTTGGGGATTCGATTGATTTTCCAGGAGACTCCGTCGAATTCGATAATTCCTTCCTGGTTCGCGATAAAGAGTACCCCGCGGTTATCCTGGCGAATCATCCAGTTTTGGGGGTGGGCGTTATAGAAATCGCCGGAATAATATTTTACCGGTTTATAGCTTTGATAAAAGAGGTTTTCTTCGTTTGAGGGTTGGTATTGGCTCCATCCGTATTGTGAGAGGAGTGGGATGATTAGCCATAGAATAAAATCTCGTACAACATGTTTCATAGAGATTTTCCTCTCAAGAGGATCATTCGTTTAGGGTACATTTTTTACCTGCATGATAACCTGTTAAAACATAATATAATCAGGTAAAAATGTCAAGGAAATTTTTCTATAGAAGCCTCTTTATCATAAGTATAAAATTCATTTATGAAAATCGATTAAATTGCCAGGCGCAATCAGGATTAGTTACTGAGTAGAATCGCAAGGCTTTTTCTGAAAATAAATAGGGGACAGGAAAAATTTAATTCTCTTCGGTGTGGGTTTGCAGCTTTTTATTTTCCCTTTTCTTTTTGGATTTGGCAGGAGTGGTTAAATGCTTTTGGGGAATGATCTCTGTGTAACTTTCCCGGAACTCTTTCAACTCCACAGGGGTCGTATTTGGGAAATACTTTAACAACTTTTTATCGGATAGCGAGTGAAGTGTTGTCAGCGATATATCGCCCCACTCTTCCAGTTCGTGTTTATGGTTTTGAATAATAGTATTATATTTTTTTATATAGTGTCCGAGGAGGTTGTGGAGGTCGAGGAGGTCGCTAAGGTTGTGGAGGTCGAGGAGGTCGCTAAGGTTGTGGAGGTCGCGGAGGTCGCTAAGGTAGCGGAG
>JAKAGC010000376.1 GCA_021817755.1 Acidobacteriota bacterium
TGTGAAAGGAGATACGCATGGTATGGCACAACTGGGGGGACCGGTGATATCAACTTTCTCCTGTGGTGATATTTATGCGCCCACACTGGCTCCACATTCGGCGGATGTATTGGTGGTAATGGAGTCGGGTGAAATATTACGACCGGGGTTCCTGGAATTGTTGAAAGAGGGAGGAACGATCTTATTCAATCTTTTTAAAGCGCTACCTATTACGGCAAAGAAAGAAGATTACCCGGATATCGAAGAAATCCTGAAAAAATTAAAAATAATGAATCTAAACGTAATTACAGTGGACGCCTATGGAATCGTGGAAGAGTTGGGAGATAAATCTGGAAAAACTTCGAATGTACTAATGTTGGGTTTATTATCGACAATCGCTCCTTTTGATAGAATCCCATTTGAAACATGGCTGGGAGCACTAATGAGAATATCTCCGTCAGAATCGGCCCGATGGATGAATCACAAAATATTTATTGCGGGTCGGGATTTGAAGCGGAAATAATATCAAGTATCTCTTTGGGTGATTCGAGGGGTAGAATGAATCGATGTTCTATCCCGAGAATCTTACACTTTATAATATCACGGGGAGATACGGGTTCGGTCGAAAAAACAATAATATCTACATCCTTTAATACACCCATATTGTTAATTTTCTCCAGGTATTCGAGCATACTTTGTCCTTTATATTCAATGGGGAGTAAAAGATGGCTGGTTTTGCGTTCGTTTAGATATTTGAGAAACCGCATTGGGGAGTCGACATGAATCCAATCGTATTGGGTGGCCTCTTTAAAAAAGTCAAGTACATCTCTTAATTCTTCACCTAAAGAAAGTAATATTGGTTTTAAAGGTTCTTGGGGTTCCAGGGGTTCAAGTTGAATCAAAGGTTCGAGTTCGACTTGTGCGGGGGGTTCATCTTTGGGATCGGAAGCAAGAGGAGGAGGAGGTGGTGGTGCAAGCGTAGATGAAAGGAAAGAACGAGAAGGTTTATACTCTGTAGGAGATTGGGAAACTTTTACTTCGTTCTCACTTTCCTGATCTGAACGGGGGCCGAAATCATCTTTTACAAATTTGATCTGACCTTTACTATCGCGTGGTATTTCACGGATTGGTTCGGATGACTTGGAAACGGGCTCTTTATCCCTCGATTCTTCCATTTTTGCCTGCATTTCCTGGCGTTTTTTAAAAGACCTGCGAATGGGTTGAGGTGGATTGTATCGTGAGCTGACAAATGATTCGAGAGCACCTTTTGCAGACCCGGGAATTTTCGCGAATTGGATAGCAAGTTTCCATGTGCCGGGACCACTGATGCGATTGACTATACCTTCAGCTTCAAATTGGGGGACACCTGGTATACCTTTTACTTTAACGATCATCAAGTGAGTTCCTCGTTTAAGAAGTTCACTGTGGACAGAAAGTTTTTGCTCATTATCAAGTCGAATAGCTCGATCTATTACGAGGCACATACCATCGGTACTGATATCGACTCCGTAACCGGTTAAACCGACACCTTTTCCGAGACTTTCCAGGATTGAAACAGCAACCTTATCACGGGTAGGAAGTGTTACGCGTGGAGCTTTACGCCTCTCACCCTGCTTCACTAATGTTGGGAGCCTCAAATAAGGCTTTCCACCGTGAACAATTAATCTGGTTTGAAATAAAAACCAGACTCGATCCAATGCAAAACCGCCCTGAATAGGCATATTGTTATTCTCAAGCAAACCGGGGCTATCTTCTATTCTCATGACCTTATTATCGACATCAAGGGAATAGATATTACATATCCAACGTTTCTTTTCCTTGTTTCTAATGGTTATGGGGAGCCGTTGGCGGAATAACTCATCAAAAAATCCGAGGACTTCATCTTCTGTCCCGATTACACCTGGTTCATCCGCCGATATTTGTTTCGATTTCTTCGAAAATAATCCCACTACACACCTCGTGTTTTAATTTTTACGTTAAAGGTATCGACATTTTTTATACGGCCTTTAACCTTAATAAAGAATATATATCTATGTTTCATAGGATTTATGTTTCTCTCAAAATAAAGTTATAACAATTTCGAAATGAAAAATCAAGCCCTGGTAACATTTTTCAAAATTAAATATAAAAAAATTTTAAAAATTCGCTATTTTCCGGGATATCAACTTTAAATTTTTGAGATATAGGAGCTCCTAAAACCCATATTATTTCTCCATCTCCGTTAACCAGAACAGGATTCAAACCGCGAATTTCAGAGGGAATGCCTGCGGCTCGAATCATTTCGATTACCTTTTGGTTGATTGTAGTATTTATTTTAATATATTTATCAGATTGTTTAGGGGATCTGAGGGTGAGTGGAAAAATGAGCTTGGTAATAGGGATATAAATTTCATTATTATTTGAAGGTTTATTAAAATGGGTGGATTTTTCTATAACGAGAGTGCGTGTAATCTCCTGAATGGGTAGTTGTTTGGATTGAGTTGTAATGGTATAAGAGTAATTGGGAATGGTTGTTGGGTGGGGAAAAATATATCCTTTATGAAATGAAAGTTGGAGTTGGGGGATTGAAACTCCCTGGGTACAGTTATAATCTGTTCTGATTTTCTCTATATGTTCAAAATCGATATTGAGTAAATTTCCTTTCAATTTGCGTATATATTCACGGATAATGTGGCGTTGGATTGCAGGATGATAATTTTCAAGAATGGCAGGAGGTAAAATCTTTCCTAAAATCAAATTCTGCTCTAATATTTGGGTGGCAGTCCTGCTAAAATAATCATATTCATCCTGGATAATTGAAACAGTTTTAAAGATATGGTCATGGATATGGGGCTCGATCCTATGAATCTGAGGAATGAGGTGGTGACGAATACGATTACGCAAGAATTCATCGGTTTTATTGGTATAATCAGTATAAAATGTAATACAGTTTCGTTCAAGAAAAGCGTAAATATCTTCTTCATCGAAAATTAGAAGGGGGCGGATAATCATATTTTCTTTTTTACTATAAATGGTACTAAGGCCTTGTAAACCGCTTCCTCTAAAAAGTTTAATAAAAAAAGTCTCGGTTAAATCAGAGCGGGTATGGGCGGTAGCAATTTTGGATTTGGGAAAATGGGAAGATATCTCTTTAAAAAAGCTATACCGTGATAAAGATGCGGCATGTTCAAGATTGAGTTTATTTTGATTTTTAAATCGGATGACGTTCTTGGTTCCGGTTATGAGCTGGACATTTTGATTTTCACAGAAATTTATTACCCATTCTTCTTCAAATTGAGCATCAGTGCGAAGTCTGTGATTGAAGTATGCAACAATTATGATGAAATCGATTTCTTTTTGGAGTTCCTTTAGAAGAAAAAAGAGAGTGACGGAATCTTTACCTCCTGAAAAACCTATTATAATGGTATCATTGGGTTGGATTAGATTGTGGTTTATAACATTCTCTCTAAAGGGTATAAATAGTGTTTTCATGGAGTACTAAAAATAGCGGTGAAGGGACTTGAACCCCCGACGTATCGGATATGAGCCGACTGCTCTACCAACTGAGCTACACCGCCATTCTCATTAAGCAATAATTATACCTTACTTTTCATTGAAAATCAAGATGCGGGATAAAATTTCAGAATTAATTATGTTGCAAAAAACGAAATGAAATTATGAGTAGGGAGATATTTGAGGTGTTCGCATTTTAAAACATAGCGGCTACCTTTTTGGGTATACTGAAATTGAAAATAAATTTTTTATGATTTCCCGAGAAATATCGTTAAAAAATAAAGGGTTTGTACGGATTTTCAATTTTGAGGAGTGGTATTATTAATTTTTCATAAAGAAAGGTGCCACTTTGTGATTGGAAGTGCCACTTTCAGCAAAAATAATTTTCTTCTTGTGTTAAAAACCTTTCTGTTTACGTTTGCAACCTTTCTTCCGGGAGAAAATTGTATGGGGTCGGGAGAAGTTTCCTTTCTGTTGACAAAAATTTGTATTGTTGGAGCATAAGTTGCTTTTCTTGTAAGAGAAAATAGTTTGGTGCTTGCAGAGAAATCCTTTCTTGGTAGAGAAATTTGCTTTCTTGTAACAGTTACTTCCTTTCTTGGGGCAAAAATTTTCTTAATTCTTGCTCAAGTTTCGATTGGAGAAGTGAAAATTGGTTGGGTTCTTGTACAAATTTTCATTCCTGATGCTCAAGCATTTCTAATTCTTATTGAGATTTCTTCATGGGCTTCATTTAATATTGGGTGGATGATGAAAATTTCAATTCTTGCTGCTTAAGTTGAAATTAAACCTTTGTGAAAATGGCTTCCTGATGGATATGAAAAGTAAAAATTGAATTGGATGAACACTAATTAATAAGATATCTTCCTAATCCCCAGAATAATTTCTATGATTTTATATAAACACTGCTGTAATCTAATTATAAATGAAACTGGGTATTTATATTCTCTGTGACTATCTGCCCATCAAATAAATGAATGGTCCGCTGACTGTACTCAGCATATGAAGGAGAATGAGTGACCATAACTATGGTTGTTCCCTCTTCATTCAACTGCACTAACAACTTCATTACCTCATCTCCATGAGATGAATCCAAATTCCCAGTGGGCTCATCAGCTAGTATTAATTTTGGATTGGCTACAATAGCTCTGGCTACTGCGACCCTTTGCTGCTGCCCTCCGGATAACTGTTGTGGAAAATGATTCTTCCTGGGAATCAATTGCAGTCTTTCTAAGACGTCCATCACCTTTCTCCGACGCTCAACTGGTCTGATCTTCAAATAGAGAAGAGGTAATTCTATATTCTCATAAGCGGTCAATTCATCAATCAAATTAAAACTTTGGAATACAAAGCCTATATTGTTCTTACGCATTAATGCGCGCTTCCTCTCAGAAAATCGGGATACGTCAGTGTTCAGAAAATAATACTGACCTTCAGTAGGATTATCCAATAACCCCAACATATTTAAAAGAGTAGACTTTCCACACCCGGAAGGGCCCATAATAGCAACAAATTCACCTTCCTTTACTTTAAGATTTACATAATTTAACGCTGTGGTTTCTACTTCCTGGGTAGTATATACTTTTTTCAAAT
>JAKAGC010000377.1 GCA_021817755.1 Acidobacteriota bacterium
GATGTCTTTCCTGATAAATTAATTATTAATTCATTTGACAAATTGCTAATTTTTACTCCTACCGGTGAATTTATAAAAGAAATAAAAACCGGTCTCTATATCGATTCCATTTACCCAATTGGATCTAAATATGTGGGCACCTGGCTTGATATTAAGAAAGAAAAAGATAAATATATTCAATATATAAATATCTATGATCAAAAACTTAAAAAAATTCGGGAAATATTTCATGGCGATACCGGGGGATTTACGATAATTAGTTCCGGCAACGATTCTCATAAACAAAATATGAATATGACAAAAGATAATGTCGAACATTATGTTTATAATGATAGAATCTATATCTCAGATACGACAAAGGGGCTTTTTTTTTCTGTCTTCGATGCAAATGGCAGAAAACTTTATGAAATTAATGCCCCCTATGAAAAACACAAAGTAAGTGAGGAGTATAAAAAAAGAAAGCTTGAAGAGGTAAAACAAGGTCCTATGTGGGATAGGTTCAATTATACATTTAATGACTATTTCCCGGCCTTTAATTATTATCGAATAGCAGATGATAAAATTTATTTAATGACTTTCCCATGGAGACTTGATAGTTGCGATTTAATAATTTTAGACTTAAAAGGTAAATTTCTTAAAAAAATAATTGTCCCTGACACATATATGTTTGCAATTTCACAAGATAAATTTTACTATCTCAAGGAAAATGAAGAAGAGGAAGATTGGGAAGTGTTTATGGAGCCCATCCGGTAGTGTCTGCCCGGCCTTTATTCTCTTCCCACGAAGGGTGCGGCGCACCCGGCCTATATTTTCCGCCCACGAATTAACCGAATTTCCACAAAAACCTTTTTTAGGGGCGATCTGCCGATCACCCGTGTAGGTTATCAATCCATTATTGGGAGACCGTCAGGATTGCCCTCTATCAAAAATTTTAAAGAGAATCTTTTCCTAATAAAAATTTCTTTTTTTGAAGAATTGGAATAATCCTGAAAATGAATCGATATTGCATTACATTTCCGGTTGTATTAAAATATATACGTGCAGTTTATTCTCCCTTTTCGATAACCGATTGTATTTCTGTTATTTGAGAAAAACGCCACCAAAGGAGGCATTCGATCCAATGAAACAATTTTATGGCCCCAAAGATTTCTGGGAAGTAAAACAAAAAGGAAACCTCAAATTTAACGATGCCCTCAAACCCAATGATAAACGGTATGTTAATTTAAATGAAGCCAGGGGACAAGACGTTTACAATCGATTATTAAAACCCCTGGGATTCGACAATAAACTTAACCCACGGATGATCGATAATAAAGAAAACTATTATATCCTCTTCTGCGGACACCGTGGATGCGGTAAATCTACTGAACTCAACTGCATTTCTGAAAAACTTCACCGGTTTGACGGTTACTTTGTCGTTCGGTGCAATATCGTCGAGGACCTGGATATCAATAATATCGAATACGTCGATATCCTCTTTCTCGTCGCACAAAAAATTGTGGAAAATCTTGAAAATACCGGAATCTCTATCGATAAAAAATACATTGAAGATATGAATAACTTCTTTACCGAACGCATCATTACTCACGTTAAAGAAAAAGGTTTTAATGCTTCATTTACTGCCGGTGCAAAAGCCGAAATAGGTTTTCTTGCCAAATTATTTGCCGAATTTACAACCGCTTTTAAAACCAATTCCACTTACCGCGATGAAGTTCGAAATTTGGTAAAAAACCAGTTTTCCATTTTTAAAACGGCATTTAACCGGATGCTGGCTGAAATTAATCTAAAATTAGAAGAAAATAACAAGGGAAAAAGCCTCCTGGTTACGGTGGATGGTACAGACAAATTATCCAGGGAGGATTGTGATCATATCTTCATCGATCATGCGGCACAATTAACTCAATTGGAAACCAATTTTATTTATGTTGTGCCCATCCATATGGTTTATGAATCCAATCATATTAAAAATTTCTATGAGAATCCATTTGTTTTACCCAATGTAATACTGAATGATAAAGAAGGAAAACCTGTCCCTCTCGGAATGGATGCGATAAAAGACCTGGTTTACCGGCGTATCCATCCTGATTTGTTCGATTCGGAAAAAACAGTTGAATATATTATTAACATGTCCGGGGGACATATTCGGGAATTGATACATATTTTACAGGAAGCGTTCAATGCTTCGGATACTGAAAAATTTGATATAGAATCGGTGAAAAAAGGGATTAAGCAACTTGAAGCCGATTATATGCGATTTCTTAAAACCGACGATTACAAACGATTGGCAAAACTGGAAAAAGATGAAGACAATGAATCCGATGATATAATGAAAAACCTATTGTTTAACTCTGTGGTACTGGAATACGACGATTATTGGCGTAGGATTAATCCCATTATCAAAGAGTCCGATGAATTCAAACGATTCTTAAAGGCAAATGAAGCCTGAAATCGACCCCAAGCAACTCATAAAACTCCAGCGTGTACTGGATACCTTGATAGGTTTTGAACTTATAATCCTTGGTTACCGTTCCCCTGCCGTATTTAAAGAAATGCTGCGTTATGTCGGAGAGATATTGCATCAAAAAGGGATAGCCTCCATAGAAGTCGATTTATCTGGACTTTCCAACCCGGCAATGTTTGAAACCCTGTTAAAACAAAAAAGCGAAGGTATTCAATCCTACAGTGTGTTTCAATTCACCGGTATTGAACAGCATGTGAAGAAAGGAGAAGTCTCTTCTTTTTTAAACCAGTTGAATCTTTTAAGAGACCGGTTATCAAATGATTATCCGTATGGTTTTTTTTTCTGGTTCCCCGAATATTCAATCGAACGGTTTACATTGGATGCACCCGATTTATGGGCATGGAGGAATACAGTAATCATTTTGAACCAGATAGAATCCGATATAAGTAAATTTATAGTTGATAAAAACTTTTCTCAATTCGATGAAGAGACAGAGTATAAAAACGTTTCCTTTAAAGAGAAAAAGCGACAAATCGAGTATTTAAAAGAAACTGAAGAATCATTTCAAGGAAAAAATTTAACCCTTAATGAAGAGGTAAAACTGGCGTCGGTTTATACTGAATTGGGAGAATTGTATAGTTTAAACGCAGATTATAAAACAGGACTGGAGTATTTTCAAAAAGGCCTGGATATCATTGATCGATTGGAGATACCCGAAGATAAGGAATCGATAAATAAAACCATCGAAAAAATAACCCAACGAATCAAACGAGGTATAATTGAAGCGTCGCAATATACCGGTGAGCGGGAATTTAAGAATCACATAAAAGCTGAAGAGAAAAAGAAAATTATCCCTTCTCATACTTCACATTTGCCCCAAACAAAATCCATATTGTTAACCCCATTACCCAAACGTAAGATTCAATTACTGGGTCGTGAACAGGAATTGAAGGAACTGGAAGAGAAGATTAAAAATTCAAACCGCTTGCTGCTGGTCAATGGAATGGGGGGTATTGGCAAGACAGAGGTATGCAAACGCCTTTTTATGGAGAATTACTGCCAATATCCCTATGCCGCATGGATTGATTATATCGGTTCCTTTAATGAGTCCTTAATCATTGCCATCGATAAAAAATTAGCCGGGATAAAGAACATTTCCAATGTCGATGAACAGTTTAATGAGATAATCAAGTATATAAATGGTTTAAATGGCGAATTGCTCCTGGTGGTGGACAATATTTCCCGGACACCTTTGGAGGATACCGGACTCGAATTGTTGTTCCGGTTTCCACAGCATGTGCGTGTGATCGCCACATCAAGATTAACCATCGATGGGTTTGAGGCCTATCCTTTGGATTTTCTATCGGAGGCATCCTGTATCCAATTATTTTATACCTTTTACAAAGGCAAACCCGATGATGACTCCGTAAAGGAGATCATCCGTTTATGTAGGTTTCATACTCTCACCGTGGAACTCCTCGCTCGTACGGCTCAGAATTCAATGAAACCCGTAAAGGCACTGCTGGATATTTTAAAAAAGAAGGGGTTTAATCTTAATGACGCAATCCCCGAAACCACCAGTATATTTTATGGAGATGAGACCCGGCAAAAGAAATTTTTCGATCATCTACTCACCATATTTGATTTTATACATTTAACAAAGAAAGAAAAATCGATATTGTCCAATATATCCGTTTTGCCTTCCACATATATACCGATAGAGGATATCAAGGATTGGTTAGAATTGGAAACTGTTAAAAATATTGATACTTCCATAAAAAAGGGATGGTTGAAGGAGGATGAAAATTTTAATATCTATATGCATCCCGTAATTGGAGAAGTGGTCCGCCGGCACACGAACCCCGACAGTCGAAAATGTGCCACATTGATCAATTCATTAACACGAAAACTTTACTTAGAACCCGGAGATAATCCCATGGATAAAGTACCCTTTGTGATCTTCGGGGAAACCCTACTGCGCTATATCCATGATGAAACCCAGGATATTGCCATCCTGGCCGATAATTTATCGACCACCTTTCTGGCAATGGGCCAATTTGAACAGGCGATGGAATTCGGAATGAAGGCTAATACAATTCTTGAGATGATATTGGGAGCCGAGCATCCCGATTTAGCCACCTCCTACAATAATCTCTCGATGATCTATAAAGATATGGGCCAATTTAATCAAGCACTGGAATACCAGTTGAAGGTAAATATGATATTTGAAAAGGTATTAGGAACCGAGCATCCCTATTTAGCCACCTCTTACAATAATCTATCGCAAATCTATCAGAATATGGGCCAATTGGAACAGGCGCTAGAATTCCAGTTGAGAGCACAGTCAATCCGGGAAAAGATTTTGGGAGTGGAGCATCCCTATTTAGCCACCTCCTATAATAATCTTTCAACCATTTACGTAGCAATGGGCCAATTGGATAAAGCGCTTCCATACATGCAAAAAGCCATCGCCATCCTTGAAAAAATATTTCCCAACGGCCACCCGAACCTGGATAAAATGAGAATAAATCTTGTATCCATACAGGCGGAAATAAAAAAGCGTGATAGTGGTAGTGCTG
>JAKAGC010000378.1 GCA_021817755.1 Acidobacteriota bacterium
AAAATAGTATATAATCTAATAGCTACGACAATGAAAACAAAAAAATTTTATACTATTCTGTTATGTATTGCAATGATGTTCATAATTCATTGCGGGAAAGGAAAATCTACCGAAAAAGAAACAGATAACGAAAACCAATCTGTTACCCAACCTCAATCCACAGGAGTAGACGGAACGGTAGGTATATCGGAACTTGCAAAAGAACCCGGGGATCAAAATGTCGTTCTCCAAATCGAAACGTATAAATATACAAATCTCGATTTTAGAAAATACCTTCAGGTTCATTATCCCGATCTTGTACCCTCAGCAAAGGAGTTTTCCGGCACACAAATTATCCCCCGTCTTTTCGATTCGTATGTACAGCAAAAAATAGTCTTGTATTCAGCTCTGAAAGAAAGTGTATCTGTATCAGACGAAGAAACCGAAAAATACCTGAAACGGCTCAATTCACCGAAATTCGACAAAAAAGCGGCATCAGATGCCATAATGGTTGAAAAATATCTGAATTTCAAAATCTACAACCAGGTAAATGTCACCGACGCTGAAATTCAGGACTATTACCGCAAAAATCTAGATTCCTTCAAAAAAATGCCTGAAGTCGAATTATACCAGATACTCGTAAAAGATAGAGATACGGCTCAACGAATTCGTGGAACATTAATTAATTCCCCTGAAAAATTTGAAGAAATCGCGAAAGAGCAATCAACATCCCAGGAAAAAGATAAAGGCGGTTATATGGGATTTTTTGAGAAGGGAACACTTCCAAAAGATATGGAAGATGTTGTTTTTGCTTTAAATATGAATTCTATTAGCCCAGTAATCCAATCGACATATGGATTCCATATTTTTAAAGTCAATTCCAAAAAGAAAGAACGAATTCTCAGCCTGGACAGAGTAAAACCAGAAATAAAAAATATCCTTCTTTCTGAAAGATTAAGTACTGCTAAACAGGAATTATTTAAACAATTGCGAAAAAGCCTTAACATTACAATTTATTATGATAAACTTTTTTTTGAATATAAAAATAATACATTTGAAGGAGATCAGGGAGATGAAAATAACGAACAAACTCATTCCGCTTCTGATCCTGGCATGGATAATTCCAGGATTCCTTAACTTAGGCACATATACTCACGCCGAAACTATTGAAAAAATCGTCGCTGCTGTTAATGGCGAATTAATCACCTATTCTGATATAAAAAATGCAGAAAATGAAAGAACTCAGATATTATCCCAGCAGTTCCAAGGTGATGAACTCCAGAAAAAATTAGATGAGATGAAAAAAACTCTGCTCAACACATTGATCGATCAAAAAGTTCTATTATCTTTTGCTCGGGAAAAAAACTACAATGTGGATAGCGATTTCGAGATGATCGTCAAAAATATTAAAAAGCAATATAATTTTAATTCGGATGAAGAGTTAAAACAGGCTATTGCTGCTCAAGGGATTGAATATGAACGCTGGAAAGAATTCACTAAAGATGAACAAATGATTCATCGATATATTTATGAAATGATCGGCTCTAAGATTAATATCGATAATGCAGCCATTATGGAATATTACAAAAAAAATATTAAACAGTATACGGTCCCAATGAAATTTAAATTGAATTGCATCCTTCTAAATAAATCCGGTACGACACCTGAAGCTATTGAAGAAAAGAAGAATACTATTCTTAATGAATTAAAAACTACCCCTTTTGCAGATGTTGCAAAAAAATATACAGAATTACCTTCCGGGGATATATTATTGGGTGAATTTAAAGAAGGCGAATTAAACAAAAATTTAGAAAAAGCCGCTCTCGAATTATCACTCAACAGTTTTTCCGGTTGGGTAGAAACCGATACTTCCTGGTATATCTTGCAACTTATTGAACGCTCAGAAAGCCAATTAATCGAATATCAGAAAGTTCGCAATGATATAGAAGAACGCCTAAGAGAAGAAGAGCAGGCAAAAAAAATCGATGGATTTATCCAGGAATTAAAAAAAGATAGTCATATAAAAATCTACGAATAAAGTTTTTTATTTAATGAAAATCAATTAAAATATCAAAATAGATGAGGCGTTACGAATCAGTAACGTCTCATTCTCAATTCACTAAAGCAGTAAAAAACCCCCCAGATTTAGAAGACCTTTTTTTCATTTATTATTTGTAAAAGACGCTTAATAATTTATGAATTTCTCGATAAATGGGTCTGCTTTATTCTTTTTTTGAATGGAACGATAATGGCTTTATAAAATCTAATTTTTGATTAGGAGCGAAAGAAAATTCGCTCCCTCTTTTGGATATTTTTTTTAATTCTAAGTGGAAATTTATATATGTAGGAAAACACCTGCACTTATTCGAGTTCGGTTATATCCTGCCGAATAATGTAAAAATCGAACATCTCCGCGAATGGAGAACATACCTGAAAAAAAATAATGTAGTCCACCACCGAAAAAAGAGAATTTTTCCTGGTCACGGGTAAAATGGAAATTAAAGTGGTCGAACTCACTTCCCACACCGACAACGGCATAAGGAGCGAGATTACCAAATTTCGGACGAACTTTTAATGCGATCGAAAGAGAATTTCTAAACTCAAGATCATTCTCTTTGGCTGATTTTCGATTCCATTCCATTTCAATTTTAACCATAGGAATAACCATTCCCATACTTCCACTTAAACCTACTTGAGTTCGAGTCGGCTTTGAAAGCGAACCAGTTGTGAATCCCAATTCCATCGCATTCAAATTCCATGATGTAAATATTATAACGAGCACAACAGGAATCCATTTTTTTATAATTCTCAATACTAGTGTCATTCGACTTCTCCTTTCCTTTCAGAGGAATTCGCCCGGTTAAATCTTACAGATTGGAATAACGGTTTTCCATAATAATCCAGGTCTATCCCGGCAAGGTTCTTTTTAACATAAAGTGAATATCGCTTCTGAAACAATGGTAATATTATCCCATCATCGATAATCTTCTCAGTTATCCTGGAAACCAGATCCATCGTCAATTCTTCGTTTTTTAAATTCTGCACTTCATCCAATTGGTTAAGCAATTTTAAATAACTTTCATCAAATCGTTCGAAGCTCATTTCTTTTAAAATAACTTTAACTTTTTCTTCGATCGGTTCCTGCTTATTAAAGGTTTTAGCCATCATTAAATAGCTGATTGGCGTTGTATTCATAAAGTTTGATAATTGATTATCGCTGAGGAAAATCGTTTCGATTGGAAGATTATTTTTCTCCAGGAAGTCAGCTAATGGTTTTTCCAATGATTTTAACGAAGACAAAATGTACAATTTCACTTTTGAGTATTGTAAAACTGATCTCACCTTCCAGTCCGGAAAAGTTTGAATATTAAGAGTAACAGGCGATTCATCGTTTGAAGTTAGAGAATTTAAATCCATTAAATTCTGGAAAGCGTCAGGAATAGGAGTAGGTTTTATTTTTGGATTAGTACCGGAAGGCTTAAAAAAGTTTTTCAACATTGAATAAAGTGCAATTCGAGCATTTCCACTGGTTTTTCCCTCTTTTCCTTCGGGGAAAACCAAATACAGATTTTGATATACACCGGAATCCAACTCGCTGAATTTTTCATTTTTAAATCCTGGATCAGCCAGAAAAACATCCGGGTAATACATATCATAAAATATGACTTTTACAGAATCCAGGTATGATCGTCCTCCTGGATAAAATGGATTCGGTTTTAAAAGGATATGTTGATTCTTATCCCACTCAACAGGGTAAAACATTCCTGAAAAGACATCGTCGCTTCCAGTAATTACAACCAGTTCCGGGGTAGTCAATGAACCAAGAATTCCAGGATCATCCTGTAATAACTCCACAACAACTCGATTCTCTTCAGGGATTGTTTTAATTTTTTTTATCAATCGCCGTAGCTTACGTGAAGAAACCGAATTCATATCAAGATATAATTTAAGAGATCCTTCTATATGTTCAGCAGTAATAAGTTTGCCATTTGAAAAGCAACTATTCTCTTTCAGTATTAGATTTAAAGTGAAAGTATTTTTATCATATGTATATTCACGAAAAACGTTAGAGTCGATTTCACCATTTTTTCTCAGGTAGAAAAAATTCTCATATATAAATGAGTAAAAAACCATATTGGAGTAACTGGAAGGATTATATGAAAAATCATCCGGTTCGTTTAACCTGATTACTACTTCTCCACCATAATAGGGTTTGATTGCGGCGATCGATATCAATGCAATAACTATTACCATCAATTTCGATATTTTACTCACTCTTTTTACTCCAGAACTGCAGTTTATATTCTGCATAAGTCTCACTTTTCCCAATAGAGGGTGATTTTAATGCGGAATTCGAAGAAGATCGGTTTAAAAGTTTAACCTTTACCCAGAAACCTGGTGCTGTTTTCCAAATCCCATCCGATATAAATTCAATTTCGCCATCGATTGAATTTTCAAAAACTTGTTGTCTACTACCACTTTCAATACGGTAAAAATATAGTTTATCCGTTCCGGTAGAGAAATTGCTGATAGCTAACCATTTTCCATCAAGCGTACATAATGCACTTCCCCGTTCTTCCTTCTCTGCTGTAGCTTGCTCGAAGTTATCCGAAAAAAAACGGTATATATAATCACGATCTACCATATGGATGGACATCAGTTGACTATCTTCTGGGCGGATTGCATAATCTGAAGCATAAAAAGACTGAACTTGCTTCTCAAGTACTCCTTCAGTATCCGAAATCGGTGTATCCGGGAGAATAGGTACAAGAATCCATTTACCTTCAAAATAATTTTTACCTAACGCATAGCGGATTCCTGCCAGGTAATTCATATCATTTAATTTTATTCGGCGTAAAGGTACAAAATTAATGGAAGTTGTTTCAGGCTCCTCCCATTTTTCCTCTTTAAATTTAATAAAAACCGAGTAAGACGAAAAATTGCTCCCTGCTTATAGATAGATATCTGTTCCTTCCTGCAAAACCTTCAATCGCCCCTCTTTTTTCATTTTTGGGTAAAACTGCTTTTTCCATTCTATTCATTATTGATAAAATTGTT
>JAKAGC010000379.1 GCA_021817755.1 Acidobacteriota bacterium
AAAAAATCATCTTGTTGAAATCGGTTGGTCTATGATTGATGCAAAAGATGAAAACCCAGAACCGAAAATCGAATCTTACCTATGTCGTATCCCGGAAGATGAACAACTCAAACGCCGCATTACCCGGCTCACCGGTCTGAAAACGGAAGATTTATCCGCTGGTATTTCTCAAGAGGAAATCTGGAATAAGGTTCTGATGGACGCCCGGCAGGTAGCTTCATTCAATAATTCTCAAATATGCCCATCCGTCATTCATTTTTCAAGTTATGAAGAACCATTTCTTTATCATATGCATTTACAATTTACCCCTCAACAATCCTTCCCTTTCGATTTTATTTGTACCCACAAACTGGCAAAGATTTTATTTCCATCACTTCCGCGTAAAAGTTTACGTGCTGTCGCCGGATTCCTGGGTTATTCCGTACCGGAAATGAGACGAGCCGCTCATCATGTGACAGCCAATATTTTCATCTGGCAACGCATGACCGGATTACTCAAAGAAAGAGGAATTTTTACCACAGAGCAATTCGCTTCTTTTCTTAGAGATTCGGAAATAACTATTAAATCCGGAACGAAAACTAAAAATTCAAAAACCCCACAATGGCAATTCCCCATGGAAAAGAAAATACGTAAAGAATTACCCGATTTACCGGGTGTTTACCGTATGCTTCGTTCCAATGGCGATATTTTGTATATCGGTAAGGCTACCTCTTTAAAATCACGCGTGAACAGTTATTTCTACAATAAAAAACAATACCGGAAAGGGGGGATTACGGCAGAAATGTTAAGCCAGGCGGTGGATTTGAATGTTACGGTTACCGGGTCTCCCCTGGAAGCGGCACTGCTGGAAACCGACGAAATAAAAAGATATTCTCCGCCCTATAATATCGCCCTGCGTACATGGGAACGGGAGATTTTGTTTTTTTCTAGGGATTTCAAATTGGCTTCTACTATTCCCGGTGATGCTTTTCCTATCGGACCCATTCCTTCCCGGAGGTCTCTTGTTTCTTTAGGGGGTATTGCAGCCTTACTGAAAGGAGAACAGTTAATCCATGCTGTGGACTCTTCAAAAGATGATGAAACCGCTTTATCCGTTTTATTGGGAATCGAACCCGAATACCGCCCGGATATCGATTGCTTCAAACAGGGGGTAAAACTTTTTAAAGAACGAAACGTTTTTTCTTTTGAAGGTCAGGATATCCGGTTCGTGATTTCTGAACTGCTGAAATTTGGAAAAGAACTGCGTAAACAGGAATTGGAAATGCTTAAAATGCAGGAACAGGAAGAACTAAACGAAGAAGAGGAGTTATCACCTGAAGAATTAGAATCGGAATTACCGGAAGAAGAGATGGAAGAATGGATTTGGACACCTGAACATGTGGCCAATGCATTGGAACGAATGGTGAAGCATGGCGCGCAACTGATCCGCAGAGCCCGGTGGTTCTGTTTACTTAGTGAGAGTTGCCTGGCCTGGAATTCGTCACGGACACCGGAAGAGTTAAAATGTCGACTGTTAAAAATAAAAGGAGGAGAAATCATCGGGCAGGAGAACATTGCGAATGGACAAGAGATTCCTATTCCCGAAAGATACACGCTTCCTTTTGCTCAGCGGAAACAGCATTTCGATTTAATGACTTATGACCGGATGCAGGTACTTACTACTGAAATCCGGCGGTTACTTTCCGGGAATAATGATATCGATATCTCTTTAAAGATTAGTCCGTATATCACTCTTATAAATAAAACATTGGTTCAATTACTTCAATGGGTTTAAACTTCAATTGGTAATCCATCTATCCGTAAATGAATTTCCAAATTCAGCAGATCGAATTTTCTATAAAAATGGATACTAGTATTTCAATAGTAATATAATTTCGGAAATCTTGTGTGATATCTTTTAGATAGAATTTGAAGTAGAATCAAAGAGAATTTACTCATTTTGAAACAAATTCGATCCTTTTTTGAAACATTAGTTATAATCCCTTTTAAGTTTTATATTATATATGTATACAGATCAAGTGATGGCAATTGGGATGGAGATGAAATTATTAATTGCCATTAATGATACTTGATTTTTAAGGGGGAAAACATGAAACCTAAACACGAAAAAACACTAAATCTGGGAAAGGAGATAATTCTGAACCTTGATAATCTATTGGAACCTGAAGAGCAAGAGAAAATCAAGGGCGGAACTCATACTTACCCACAAGGAAACACAGATGTACCCGTTTATTGTCTTTAATTCGGGGGGAATTTTAGCCTATTCAGGCTAATAATTGAAAAAAAACCGGGCCGGGATGCGATCGAAATAATCATTATCATCCCGGACCCGGGTTTCTTTTTGTATGAAGTTTTACAAAATTCTATATACTTGAATAATAATATAGTTTATTGTATATTTATGGAGATAAGAAAATGAAGAGAAAAGATGAAAAAAGAATGTAATTTATTTTCTACTTCGCAATTACTCACCTTTATATTTATTTTTATAATCATTCTATTAATGAGGAGTTATTTATGGGGATTAGACCCTCAAAAACCCATTAGTAGATACCTGGTAGATCAATGGGAGATGGCGGATGGGATCCCCTCCAATACCGTAAATACAATCGCCCAAACACCTGATGGTTATTTATGGATTGGCACTTCCAGCGGTATCGTTCGATTCGATGGCGTTAAATTTCAAACCATTTGCTTTTCTCAAAAAAAAGATAATTATCCACAAGATATCCAGAATCTTACGGTTGATAGAAATGGTACACTCTGGATTGGTGGTTCCAGGTATTTGACTTCATTCGATTATAGAACCGGTCAGTTTCGGATATTTGATAAAAAAGATGGGATAACCCAGGATGGTATCCGATATATCAAAGAAGATAGAAACGGTAATCTCTGGATTGCTTTTAATTCGAGCTATGTCAATCGTCTCTCCGATTCTGCATTTACTGCTTTCGATTCTTCACATGGACTTTTCGGGAAAAAAATCAATGCGATTCTCGAAGATAGCAATGGCAATTTTCTTTTCGGTTCCCGTGAAGACGGCATATTTTCATTTAAAAATGAGAAATTCTTTAAATTCCCCATCGCGGATATGGATAATGTCATTATTACAACAATGTTCGAAGATATAGAAAAAGAGTTGTGGATCGGTTCTTTTAATGGATTATTTAAAGTAACCCCAAACAGAACCATTAAATATACAACAACGGAAGGATTGAACGGAAATCATATTACAAGTATTTTGGAAGATAATGACCGCAATTTATGGATTGGAACCACAAAAGGGCTGAATCGATTAATCAACTTACCGGATGGTTCAATACGTTTTGAGAATTTGCTTAATTCTGTTTCTATATATTATCTTTTTGAGGACAGGGAAAAGAGTCTATGGGTAGGCACTGAAGTTGCCGGCTTATACCGCTTAAAAGAGAGAAAATTTATACCTTATGAACCTTCCGGCATTGGTTTTGGAGATGTTCCGTTTTCTCTATATGGAGATCAAAATGGGAATACCTGGATAGCCACAGCAGGAGGGAAATTATTTCGTACAAATGACAGCCGGTTAATTGAAGTTCCCACACCTCAGATACTTTCCGGTATAGGTATCACAGCTATTGCCGAGGATGCACAGGAAAATCTCTGGTTTGGAACAATCGGAAAAGGGGTTTTTCAAAAGAAATCCGATCTTTTTTTTCAAATTACTACACGTCTAGGGCTGGCAGATAATGTAGTCATCTCCATATATAGAGATAGCCGTGATAACCTGTGGTTTTGTACTTTTGACGGAATAAGCGTACTTCGTTCACGAGATGGTATTATCGAATCGTTTAAATCCACAGATGGCCTGCCTGGAAAAGAGTTTCACAATGTGTATGAAAGCAGAAACGGGGATATTCTTATCACTGGGGATAATGGTATTCTCATCTTGCCAAAAGATTCCCTTGACGCTCATTTTTCCACGAACATAATTCCTGAGGAAAATGAAAAAATATTTCTTTGGCCCCCAAAGACGGTTATCCGTGGAGTTTCTTCTACTTGTATCTATGAAGAACCCGAGTCTCCAGGTGTGACTGAATCCATCTTCTGGATCGCAACACAAGGGGAGGGATTAAAACGCCTAAAAATAAAAGAAGGCAAAATTGTTTCATTTGTAACTGTTTTGGGTATGACCAATGATTCTATTTACCAGTTTCTTGAGGATTTACAGGGTAATTTCTGGTTAACAGGCAATTATGGAATTATTCGGGTTTCAAAAGGCGAATTGAATTCCAGGGTTTTTGGAGGAATTGATAAAATCAATTGTACTTACTTTGGGAAATCAGATGGGATGGATAGTCTCGAATTTGATAACAAATTTTCCAGGAATTCGGTCCTAAAAACCAGTGATGGTGAATTTTGGTTTATTACTAAAAAAGGAATTACTACGGTGAACCCCGATAAAATTCGAATCAACCAAATACTCCCACCCATAGTGGTCGAATCGCTGGATTTTGGATCGCAGTCTATCTCTATTCATCCCGAAAAAAGCGGAAAAGAGCCATTTACATTCAAGGGTGTGACAGATGTCCGAATATATTTTACAGCGCCGACATTTTTATCCCCTGAGAAAGTACGGTTCAAATACAGGTTGGAGAATTTTGATACCCAATGGGTTGCTTTAGAGCCCGGACAGGGACGGATGGCTTATTATAAAAAACTATTACCCGGAAAATACATATTCAGGGTAATTGGGTGTAATGCCGATGGTGTATGGAATCTAACCGGGGATTCCGTATCATTTGTATTGGAGCCCATTTTTATTCAATCAATTGTTTTTAAACTCATCGTTCTTTTTTTTATAATCACATTGATTGTGGTTGTTTTTTATTTCTATAGAAAACAGAGTTTACTCAAGAAGATAAAATATAAAGATTCTCCTCTGAGTCCGGATTTCGCCGGAGAGAATATTCAAAAACTCACCCAATTAATGGAAAATGAAAAAATATATGCGGATGCTGAAATATCCCTGCAATCATTGGCAGATCGAATGTCGATAT
>JAKAGC010000380.1 GCA_021817755.1 Acidobacteriota bacterium
GGGCAGGGGGCTCTTCTTATAAGAATCGCCCCCTGCACCCCCACAAGAATTTTCTATAAAATTATTATTATCAAAAGTTTTTGCCGGGTACAGGGGCGGTTTTTTCAAAAAGAGCCCCTGCATATCAAAATTAACAAACTTCTCAGCCGTTAATTCAGGATTATTTAAATAACCCATTGCCAGACCATCACCACCTACCAGTAATTCGCCTCCAATTCCAACCGGAACAAGTCTGATATATTTATCCACAATATAAGCTGTTGAATTCGATATCGGTTTCCCAATCGGGATATTTTCTTTTGATATTTCTTTAATCGAATAAGTCGTCGAAAAAGTTGTATTCTCTGTCGGGCCATAGCCGTTAATTATTTCAAGATTACTAAAAAGAGATCTTATTTTCCCAATATAAAGACTTGATAAAACATCTCCCCCAACCAAAAGTACGCGTAACGGTTTAAAAACCATCGGATTAATAGAGCATACCTGGTTAAACCATCCCGAAGTCATCCACATTACCGTAATCCCCTCATTCTTAATCAACCTTCCCAATGACTCCGTATCCAATAACTTATCCGTCGGCACAAGATATACCCCAGCCCCATTCAATAACGGCCCCCAGATTTCAAATGTAGACGCATCGAAGGATATCGCCCCTGTAGGCAATACACAGTCTGTCTCTCTGAATTTAATATAATTAGTGTTCTTCACTAACCGAGTGACACTCCCATGCCCAACCAGTACCCCTTTTGGCTTTCCTGTTGTTCCCGATGTATACATCACATAAGCACCTGGTGCCCAGGTTTCCATCAAAGGTGCCCCAATTTCCGTTAAGGGTGTCTCCTCTTCTCCTATTCTCTTCTTCTCCTTTTCAAAAAAACTCCCATCAATCAGGATTTTTGCTCCACTGTCTTTTAACATGTAATCGATTCGCTCTCTCGGGAACGCCCCATCAAGTGGAAGGTATACCCCGCCCGCTTTCAATGTCCCCAGGATAACCACTATTAATTCAAACGAGCGTTCCATCTCGATACCGACGATATCACCGCTTTCAATTCCATGTACTTTTAAAACATTAGAAAACCAATCCGACCACCTATCTAATTCACCATATGTTACTTCCTGTTCACCCCTTATAGCAACTCTCTCTCCTACCGCTTGTGCCTGCTCCTTAAATAGTTCATGAATTTGTTTATTACATCTATAATCCGTAGCCGTGTTGTTAAAATCCAATAACAACTCCCGTTTCTCCTCATCGCTCACCAGATCGATTTCCCCCACGAAGCATTCCGGGCTTTTCCCCACTTCTTCCAATATTGCCCTCATATGACGTCCCATCCGCCTTATCGTTTCCTCTTTAAATAATGAGGTGCAATACTCGATTACAAAGTGAATTTCAGCTCCCACTTCATACCCGAAAAACGTAATATCGAATTTTGAAATATCACTCTCCAATTTAATAGGGGTAATATCCAGAGCTTTCATTTCCTCATTCGCTCGCTCAAAATTTTGTAATACAAAGGTAACATCGAAAAGCGGGTTTCGTGACGGATCCCGTGGGGGATTTAGCTTCTCTACCAACTCCTCGAAAGGTAAATTTTCATTTTCAAATCCCCTGATACTCGAATCACGTACCTCCTCGATAAAGCTCAAACAGGTTTTTTCATCAGCCGGGTAATTCCGCATCGCAAGAGAATTGACAAACATCCCCATAATCTTCTGCAAATCTGCATGTGGCCTTCCCATTACCTGACATCCCAATACGATATCATCCTGCCCCGAATATTTATGAAAAAGTATATTCAATGCAGCCAGTAATACCATATAAACAGTTGACTGAGAACGCCTCCCAATTTCTCGAATTCCAGCCGTAATTTTCTCATCCAATCCCAAATTATAACGAGCGCCTTTAAAACTAAACTCTGCCGGGCGTCTATAATCCGTTAATAATTCCAACCTGGGAATTTGCGAAGATGCAGGATATACCGATAACCAATACTCTTCCTCAGACTTCGCCAACCCCTTTCTAAATGCGTCTTCCTGCCACACTGAGTAATCCTTATACTGAATCCCCAGTTCCTTCAATTCCACCCCGTTATATAATCCGATAAAATCATCCGTCAATATTCCTGTCGATGTTCCATCCCCGATTATGTGATGCATATCAAATAAAAGATATGATTCTTCATCTCCAACCCTGAACACTCCCGCCCTAAACAAAGGTGCTCGAAATAAATCGAATGGACGAATAAACCCTTTGAATAAATCCCCCAATTCCCTATCCCCGTTTTCCTTATCAACATTCCTTCTATTTAAAAAGTACTCCTCCACTTCAAAATCCACATCATCATGCACCTTCTGGACAGGTTGCTCATCCACCAAGTGAAATGAAGTTCTCAAAGGTTCATGCCGCTTAATCAATCCATTCAAGGTTTTTTTGAACGTCCCCATGTCCAAATTTCCCCGTACTTTCATTCCCATCGTGATGTTGTAATGTGTTCCTGCTTCTTCGAAACCACTTAAAAAGAACAATCGCTTTTGAGCCGATGATTGAGGGTAATACTCCCTTTTCTCTACCTGACGAATTGAATCGTAACCCTTTACTCTTTCTCCCGTTTCTTTTTCCAGATACTCACTCAGCTTCCGTATCGTCGGATATTTGAAAATAACCGCTAAGGGGACAAGTACATCGAAGGCTTTGTGCATCATCGATGTCACGATCGTTGCTTTCAGCGAATGCCCACCCGCTTGAAAGAAATCCGTATCAATCCCCAATTTATTTTTATCGATACCCAGAACCTCTTCCCATATTTCAACCAATTTCCGTTCCCTCTCATTCCCGGGAGCAATCAACTCCTCTGCGGTTTGCGTCGTTTCCACATCCGGTAACGACTTGCGATCGATTTTTCCCCCAGGAGTTAGCGGCATCTTTTCTAGGAAAACAAAAAAAGTTGGAATCATATAATCCGGTAGTTCACGCCCCAAAAACTCACGTAATCTTGCCGGTTTAAGTTCCTCGTCTCCTAAAACTGTTGCGACCATGTATGCAGCCAGGAATTTATCCCCCGTTTTATCCTCTCGAATAATAACTACCGCTTCACTTATCTTTTCATGCTTTAATAATTGCGTTTCAATTTCCCCCGGTTCCACACGAAAACCCCTTATTTTCACCTGCAAGTCCCGTCTTCCCAGGAATTCGATACCCCCATCCACCATCCGGCGGCCTAGGTCACCTGTCCAATAAAACCTCCCCATATCTTTATTCTCACCGAACCCCTTTGCAGTCGCTTCTTCATTCTTCCAATAACCCGGAGAAATAGCATTACATACAACCAGAATTTCTCCAGTTTCAAGAGTTGCCGCAGGTCGTCCTTTTTCATCGATGATAAATATCTTCGTTTCATCCAAAGGAGTACCAATCTGGGAATTCTTATATTTATGGTCGTGTTTGTACAGGCAAATTGAATTTACCGAAGATTCCGTCTGACCATATACATTCGCAAGAATCGAATGAGGAAAAAATCGTTTGAATAACTCTATTTCATGTTGACGAACCGGCTCCCCTCCCAATAGAATAAAACGAAGGTCTTTGAATTCCTCCTTCCCCGTCAATGTATTCGCAAAATAACTATATAACGATGGAACAGAATGCCAGACCGTAATCCTTTCCCTTACCAGGAACTCCGATACCTCCAATACATTCTCCCGGTTTTTCATATTCAACGGATAAAGAGTAGCCCCCGTGTGTAGCCCACTGAACATATCTTGAACAGAACCATCATGACAAAAAGATGAAAACAACGTCATCCGGTCTTCTCCCGTAATCGAAAATATCTGTACCCAATTACGAGTATAATAATCCACATTCTTATGAATCTGAACAACTCCTTTCGGTTGGCCCGTGGAACCCGATGTATATAATATATAAGCCATTTCATCCACTCGCTGCTCCCGTTCCGTTTCAGATGTTAATATCCTCCCTTCATTCTCCCTATCTTCCGATTCTTCCCAATTCTTCCAGTTCCCATCCATCACCAGAACGCTAATATTTATCCCTTCCACCAGGTGCTCAGCAAAAGAAGTATAAGAAGGCTCAGTCAAAAGAAGTGATGCTTCAGAATTCGAAAGCATGTAACGAATGCGATTCTCCGGGTAATCTACAGATAACGGTACATAGACTTTTCCAGCTTTCAATACTCCAAGAATTGCCGCGATCATGTGAAGTCCGTGTTCAAACAACAGCCCCACCCTTTCTCCTCCATTTGAAGTCAGGATTTGCCCCGCGATGTAATCTGCATACCTGTTCAATCCTTTGTAAGTCAGCTTCTCTTTTAAAGTATTGATCGCGATTTTATCAGGTGTTCGCTTTACCTGTTCTTCGAATTTTTTCGCCAGCATCGGTTAAAAACTCCTTGAAAATAGTACCGTTTCTTCTTTTTTCCCTTCTTCTGTGTAATCCTTCAACGATCGCTGCGGATCCCCTGTAAAATATTCCAATAATTCTTTATATTGTGTGCACATATATTCTATAGTCGAAGGCTCGAACAAGTTTTTCCGGTACACCCATAACATTGAGATACCGTTTTCGTATTCCACCAGGTAAGGTTCCAGATCGAACTTCACATCCCGTATTCCTTCTATATGCTCATTTTCGAAAGTATCAAGCCGTTTCGAACTCGTCACATCCTGCATATTTAACATATTAAAAGAAACCGGTACTCGTGGAAATTTTATGTTCAATTTTTCGAAAACAAGCTCCATCGGATAGCTTTGATATTGAAAACCATACAGCACATCCTCATTTATCCGTTTTAAAGCTGATTCAAATTGTTCGTCATTATCAATCACTGTATTAAAAAGTATGGAATTGACGAATACACCCATCACTCCTTGAAATGCTGCATGATCTCTCCCAGCAACGATAATCGAACAACAAATCTCTTTTTGTCCTGTCAAACGCGATAACAAGGTAAGATAAGCCGTAAACATCACAGTAAACAGTGTTATGCCATACTCCCGTGCCAT
>JAKAGC010000381.1 GCA_021817755.1 Acidobacteriota bacterium
ATTGATTAAAACCATAAAAAAAATCCCGGGTCATCTTAATAATGAACCCGGGATATCAAAATTCTGTGTTATTTTATCTTTTATACTAAAAGATTATTAATTATTTGATGCACTATTCCACCACAGCGGAAGGCCTGTTTGAGCATCCCTTAATTGGATGGTCTGCCCATCGATTGTAACGTTCATCAGAATATTCAGTATGCTTCCATTATAGTTTACCGTATAACCCGTAACCACAACGTGATCCCCCACTCCAGGACGTTCGATCCCTGCTTTATCCCAGAAAAACCAGGGACCTAATCCTTCCACTGTTACATTTCCTGTTGCAGTTGCAATGACAATTCCTTCACCCATAAGACCACAATTGGAACTCCCACCGCTTACGATATCACCAGTATAATTAAATGGCGTGCCCGAAAGAATATCAAGGCGTGTATAATTACGGTTTCCACAATTTCCAACACCATTTCCACGGCCATAACCATTCCCATTACCGTTACCGTTTCCATTTCCGCGGCCATAAAATCCTCCGGCTGAACGCCACAGCGGGTAACCAGTTGTGTTGTCTCTTAATTGAACACTTACTCCTCCAACATCAACTCGGAAAAGAATATTGCGTGGTACACCATTATAGTCGATTGTATAACCTGCAACCATTACTGTATCTCCTATTTCCGGTTTTTCGGTTTTTTGACTGTCCCAATAATATAGAGGACCTAATCCGAAAAAATCGATGTTTCCCGCACCAGTCGATAGAGTCATATGGTTCTCATTCAACCCAAGGGCAACAACGGTGCCGTTATATGTAAAAGGAGTACCCGACAAAAGATTAAAGATAGGGCCTGTTCCATTACCATAACCATTTCCATTTCCATTACCATAGCCGTTACCGTAGAAATTACGCGGTCTATTTGTATATCCTAATCCTTCCACCAGTAACGGTACTGCAATCAATATAGCTAACATAACAACAAAAAAAGTTTTTTTAGTCATTTTCGACCTCCTATCATCGAATTTATCATTGGAAATAACTAATGCAATTCCTTTGCCAAATTGAATCGATTTAATCTGAAAACAGCGTAGGAAAACAATTTTTAGTTTTTTAATTTTACTCTATTCCGTAAAATTGAAAAAATTCTCTTTTGTTTCAATATAAAATCCGCAGAAATTTGCTGAAAATTCGCAAAAATCTGCGAATTGAATTTTATATCTCCCTCAAGACATTGAAATTACTTACATTTAATATGGAATGGTTTTTGCTATCAGAATAATTTGTGAAGTTCTCACACTTGATTTTTTTTTTTAAATAACGTATTATGCCCAAAGGTGCCACTATGAGAAATAAGTTTACATCCTATGTTCTGACGCTGATTGTTGTTATAATATTATCCAATTCTTTTTTATTCCCTGATGCAACAGATGATATAAAATATTTTCGCCTCGATAAAATCATCTCTGTTTCCGGTGAAGTCACCGATATAAAAAAAGAATCCTGTTATGATGGAGAGAATTTCAAAGTGATATATATGAAGGAATCCGAACAAAACAGGGTATATAAAGTTGAGATAGCACCCGATTGGTTTAATAAACCAAAAGTAAAAAAGGGAGACACGATAAAGGTTACCGGTTCATATAATCAAATC
Organism: Acidobacteriota bacterium; assembly: GCA_021817755.1. Classification (GTDB taxonomy): domain Bacteria; phylum Acidobacteriota; class Aminicenantia; order UBA2199; family UBA2199; genus JAKAGC01. The sequence continues at coordinate 1,644 of JAKAGC010000381.1, forward strand.
GAAAATGAACATATCATTATTACTCAGTCTCTTGAATTTAATGGGAAGATAATGGAATATAGGGATAAAATGGGATTCCCCATGTGGCGCGGTAAAGGGAAGATGAGAGGAAAAGGACAGTTTAACTGGCCTAGACAACGAAGAGGGCGTCATTGAAAATTAGAAAAAAATTCCTCTGGCCATCCATACTTTTATTCCTATTACTTACAACAGCCGTTTACTACCTCAATAAATTAAATAAATCCGAAATTAAAAACCGGTTTGAAGAAATTACCATAAGCGAAGGAGAGACCATTCGTAATCTCATTGAAAATTCAGGCATTCATCTCGCCGAAGAAGGCGATAAAAAATTGGAAGAATACCTCGATAGTCTTTACGAAAATGAGAACATCGCTTATATAGGACTTATAAAAGATAATAAGTTAATCTACTTATTGTCCCGGTTTGAAGGATATTTTCCCGTCCTTCCCGGACAGCAAGATTACCGTATCACTGACACCCCTATGGGAAAAATATTTGAGATCACTGGAGAATTCGGTTCTCCGCAAGGCCCTCATTATCGTCTTCATATCGGGTTCGATTATGAATTTTTAACTACTTTCGAGAATGCCGCTTCGCGCAATTTTTCTTTTATTATGATTATGCTTCTAATCATTATGATATTTATTATCGGCACCGTTATTTTTTTTGACAAAAAATTTTACAGAAGCCAGATGGAACTCTTGAAAGAGAAAGAGGAAAAAGAACGGTTCAGAGAACTATCCACATTGACATCGGAAATCGCCCATGAGATAAAAAACCCATTGAATTCGATCTATCTCTCGTTTAATGTACTTGAAAATCATTGCTCCGATGATTCCGAAGCCCTATTTTACAGGGATGCTATAAAAACTGAAATTCAAAGAATTACAGGTATTATTCAATCTTATACAGAGCTATCCAGGGAGATAAAACCCACTTTTCATGATATTCTGTTAACCGATTTTGTCCACTCCTTCCGAGTTCTTCCTGAAGAAGAAGCTCGAAATCGTCGAATCACCTTAACCATCGAAAATAAAAACACCGGTGAATTTCAAACCGATCCCAACATATTAAAACAGATTCTGCTCAATCTTCTTAAGAATTCAATGGAAGCAGATGCAACATCCATAGGAATTGAATTCGAAATCCAGGGAAAAGTCCTTGTAATATATGTTCGTGATAATGGAAAAGGAATAGAGGATAAAATAGCAGATTCTATTTTTAAACCCTATGTTTCAACTAAAACCAGGGGAATGGGACTCGGATTGAATATCACCCAGCGCCTCGTTCAAGCTTTGAACGGACAAATAGCCCTAATATCGCGAAATCCAGGAAATACTGTCTTTTGCCTTATTCTTCCTCTCAAAATTTCAGATCAATCCGGAAAAGGAGGAAATTTACCTCATGAATGACGCATACCGAATTATGATTGTCGAAGATGAACCCCTCGCTGGAAAAATCCTTCATAACAACCTTGAAAAAAGAAAATACGATGCTATTCTTTTCGAGAAAAGCGATGAAGCGCTTAGGTACTTTAAAACCAATCGTGTGGATCTCGTTTTACTCGATTATAAACTTCCCGGCATGACCGGTGAAGAATTGTTTGAAAAAATCAAAGAAATAAATCCTCTTACTCCAGTCATATTTATGACTGCATACAGCTCTGTCGATAAAGCCGTTAAACTCTTGAAAATGGGTGCATATGACTATCTTCCCAAACCCCTTGAAATGGATGAACTCTATCATTCCATTGAAAACGCTCTTGAAAAGGTAACATTAATTAATGAGAATAATCGACTCAGAGAAAATCTACGTGAAAAATTTTCCTTTGGAAATTATATTTTCAATTCTCCTAGTATGCAGCAAGCCATTAATATCGCCTTAAGGGCTGCCGGTTCCATAGCAAATATCCTCATTACAGGTGAAAGCGGGACAGGAAAGGAAGTCATCGCCAATATCATTCATTACCACTCCCAGCGTAAAGATAAGAAATTTATTAAGGTAAATCTTTCCGCCATTCCCTCAACCCTAATCGAAGCCGAGCTATTCGGTGCAGTTAAAGGTGCCTTCACCGGTGCAGTGCCAAGGGCAGGAAAATTTGAAGAAGCCGATGGAGGTACTATTTTTCTTGATGAAATCGGTGAGCTCTCTATCGATATGCAGGTTAAATTATTGCGTGTTCTCCAGGAACATGAAATCACCAGGCTTGGTTCTAATGCATCGAAGAAGGTTGATATAAGATTGATTTTCGCCACAAATGCAGACCTTGCCCTGGCTGTCAAAGAGAAAAGATTCAGGGAAGATTTGTATTTTCGTTTGAATGTTATTAGTATCCAGCTTCCCCCACTTCGCGAACGAAAGGAAGACATTCCCCTACTTGCCGATTACTTCATAAAAAAATTCAGTCAAAGAGAGAATAAAACCATTTCTTCTATTTCTCAGGATGCCTTGAATAGTCTTATGAAGTATCATTATCCTGGAAATATCCGCGAACTGGAGAATATAATCGAACGTGCCGTCATTCTCACCCGATCCGAAACTATTAGTCCCAATGATCTTCCTGTTATCGTAAATCCCGGGATCGAGAATAATATGGATATATCTGATGATGCAGATGATTTGACTCTTCCACAAATTCTTGAAATAGCCGAAAAACGGGTAATAGTAAAAGCACTTCAAAAATTCGATAATAATCGATCAAAAGCAGCAAAAGCACTCGGAATATCCGAATCAGGCCTCCGTTATAGGATGCAGATACTTCAAATCCCCAGAGAATAAATAAAATATTGAATTTTCTCTTCCGAAAATACCTTCCTTTAAATTATCTCTGCCTCGGAGCATATACAAAAGCACCGCTTGAAAAACAGATATCATTATTAAAATCCACCATATTTAACACCGGATAATTATTATTCAGAATATCGATACCCGTTGAAAGAGTATCCCGTCCATATGAAATAATAGAGTAAATATCCTGGTTTGGGGTTCCTACTATCTCTGATGCATATTGGAAATCTCCACCCCAGGAATCCTTTTCCGGTAAGTTATTCTTATGGTAAGGAACCAGGTAAGGATGCAGCGGACCGATAGCGGTTATTCCTCCACCACCTGGAGCCATATAATTGTCCGTTATATAGGACTCGATGGCCGTTCCGATGCTCTTCATATCTCCCATCGTAGATTTTTGACGTGCTTTCTGTAATGCAACCAACAAATTCGGAAGCGCGATCGCTGCTACGATCCCAATAATAGCTATTACGATTAAAAGCTCAACTAATGTAAACCCTTTTTTATTCATGAATCCTCATCTACAAGATTTGTTTTTAAATAATCAATACGATTATAAA
>JAKAGC010000382.1 GCA_021817755.1 Acidobacteriota bacterium
AATGATTCCCAGATAGAGGAAATAGCGATTCATTATCCCGGTCGCAATATTTATTTTGCTGGAATAAACTTACATTGGCTTGTTTTAAATCTTATATTTGTTTTAATAATTGTATTGGCATTGAAGAATAGATTTGGAATTGAGTTTTAATTCTTTTTTGTCTTTTTTTTGGTAGATTTCGGTTTAGTTTTTCTCTTTTTAGTTTTTTTTGAGGTGGTTTTTTTTTTAGTAGAAGTTTTAGGGGTGATTTTTTTATCCGAAGTATTTTGATTTTTTGATTTAACAGAATCAGTAGAACTTTCATCTTGTTTTACTATCGGTTTGACTTCCGGTTTTGCAGTAGATACTGCTTTCGGTGTAGAAGAAGAAGGGGTGGGCTTTTTCCCCGGTTCCAGAGTCGCTGATTTAATTTTTGAAACCATGTCTGTCATTAACTCATTTGCGGTATTTTCGAGAATTTGTGCCAGCTCTTTAGGATTAGAATTTAACATTTTTTTTTGCCACCATCCAATAGAAGGAGCTTGAACATTTTGATCTCCGATCCAGGTAGAATTCCAACGTTCAACTGCTGTATAAGCAAGGACATAGTAGGACTCTTTATTAACTTCCATAATATCCATATTAACGCTAATAATTGGAATAACTGTACTTCCGGTTGTCGTATCCATTTCCCCCTGACGCATCTCTACTACGTGGATACCTTGACTCATTAACGTAGTTTCCATCATTGAATAAATGGAGCGTATATTTTCTTTATTCAGCGGTAATCCTGAGCTCTTCAATTTTGATTCCACTGCCGGAAGATTGAATTCTTCTACTGTGCGTGACCTTATATCCTTAAATCCTTTATAATAAGCAACGCCATTAATGCGGCATAGTATTCGTGCATACGTAATCCCAATAAGATTTCTATTACTTAAATCTGTCGCTTCGACCCGTACAAACAAAATTATTAACATAAAAACCAGGAATACAACACCAGTTCTAACATATTTATTCATTCGTAATAACCTCTTGGATAATCGACAGAGTACGTTAATTACATTTTTTGGGGATTTATATGTTCCCCGGTTGGATCCACAATTATCCGTTCGTATTATACCACAATGCCCCTATTACCGCAAATATAAAGGCTTTAAAACAAGATGAGTCCTACACTCATGTAAATCTCTATTTGCACCTTTTCCGTTTCATTTTGAATTATTTTATTTTTCGGTAATTCCATTATATATCAATCCAAACAACCGAAAAATTAACCCAAAATGCCAAGAATAGAAGAAATGAACGTTGTTCATGTCATCTCTGTCAATCAAATCCTTGTTAGGAAAAGTGTTTTTCGCGTTTTTTCGGCAAAAAATAGTTGAAAAAAGTTGTTTTTTTTTATATACTTATTCATTCAAAACTAAAAGGAGGACTAATGAAACGATTGGAGAAGTTAGGGATTACCCTTTTACTATTAGCAGGCTTAACCGTCGGTTTATATCCCAATGGATTGAATTTAAACGGGAACGGTTCCAAAGCCATAGGAATGGGTGGTGCTTTTGTAGGCCTTGCAGATGATTACAGTGCATTATATTGGAATCCCGCCGGCTTGATTCAAACAAAGAATACCACTATTACACTATTTGTATCCGATGTAATACCTTCTGGTACTTACAAACTCGATGCTTATGGAATCGATGCGGAAACAGAAACCAAACATTATATTACACCTGGATTTGCTTTTGTAAGACCTCTTTCTGATAAAGTGGTCATCGGGTTTTATGCCCATGTTCCTTCTGGCCTCGGTGCAAAATGGAAAGGCGATCAGTTAAAAATGTTAACCAGTGGGAAAACTTATCAATGGGAAAGCATGGTCGGTCTTGTTTCTTTTTCACCTGGAATTGCTGTAAAACTAAGTGATATCTTCTCTTTGGGTGCAACTGTAAATATTAATTATGGGCTTTTAAAGCTAAAACGCCCCATTAATGCACTAATCGGACAGTATGAAGAAGATCTTAGCGGTTGGGCAGTCGGTGCAACATTTGGCGCCTTATTTAAACCTTCTGATAAATTCAGTATGGGACTTTCCTTCAAGTTGCCTATTCAGACCACCATGAGCGGTACTGCAAAAATCCCCGGAGCCTCAATCTTGGGACTCCCCGGTGAAGATGATGCAGAAAGAGCTGCAGAATGGCCATTATGGGCTGGAGCCGGTATTGCTTTTAAACCCACTGACCGTCTTACTTTAACTGCTGATGTTCATTATACTAACTGGAAAACCATGACCGTCATTGAAATGGATTTTTACAACCAAGGTTGGAAAACCTATTTCGAGGAAGGTGCTAATTTTGAAATGAAATGGAAAGATACCCTTCAGCTTCGCCTTGGAATGGAGTACAAAGCTTCCGAAGCCCTCGCTCTTCGTGCCGGTTATTATCACGACCCCAACCCTTCACCCAAGAAAACCCAGAATATACTCCTTCCTGAAATTACCTATAACTTTTTTAACGTCGGATTCGGATACAAAACCAAGCATTTGACTGTCGATGCTTCATGTGAATTCGGATTCGGAAAAGATAAAGTAATAGGTTTCACTGAAGTTGATCCCAACGCCGGTATGCCCGGAACCCACGGGATGAATATGGTAGTCCCCAATATTTCGTTTACATATAATTTTAATTAAAATAACTATTTTTAATTTCAATTATCATGTGGGGCACTGTTTATAGATTTTAATATGTGCCCCACTGATTTTTCATTCCTTTTGACAATCCACTCTTTCTTTTGTATAATTTCCTTCCAATGTCTTTTATAATTCTTTAAAGGGGTAATAACTATGAAACGTTTTTTCTTCATTTTATTGGTTGGATTAATTCTTTTTCAAAGTATTGGATTTACAACTCCTTCGGCCCATTCTTTTACTTTTAAAGGCAATCAGTTTTTACTTGATAATAAACCTTTTCGAATTTTTTCAGGGGAGATGCATTATTGCCGAATTCCCCAGCTCTATTGGAAGGATCGGTTTAAACGAGCCAAAGCAATGGGATTGAATACTATTTGTACTTATGTTTTCTGGAATATACATGAACCCAGACCCGGTGATTTCCGTTTCAATGGGAACCTCGATGTGGCACAATTTATAAAACAAGCCCAGGAAGAAGGGTTATGGGTAATATTGCGACCCGGTCCTTATGTATGTTCCGAGTGGGATTTCGGTGGACTTCCTTCCTGGTTATTAAAAGACCCTTTAATGAAAGTGAGATGCATGTATCCTCCTTATCTTGATGCAGCTCGGAAATATTTGCTTCGACTCGGGCAGGAATTAAAAGATCTTCAATGTAATCGTGGTGGACCCATTATATCCATCCAGGTTGAAAATGAATATGGCAGTTACGGTAATGATAAGCAATATATGCAATGGGTTGAAAATACTTTAAGGGAAGCCGGCTTCGATATACAATTTACTACTTCAGATGGAGCAGCCGATTTCCTTCTCCAATCAGGAGCACTCCCCAACGCGCTTCCAGTTGTGAATTTTGGTTCTGGTGCTCCTAATGATTTTGCAGAACTCGATAAATTCAGGAAAGACATTCCACATATGTGCGGTGAGTATTGGTGTGGTTGGTTTACTCAATGGGGTCACAAAGAATTTGGGCATTCAGATATCGAAGCACAGAAAAAAGAAGTTCAATGGATGCTTGAGCATGATAAATCATTCAATTTTTATATGGTACATGGCGGGACAAATTTTGCATTTTATGCCGGTGCCAATTTCTATGATCAGAAATATTATGCCGATATCACCAGCTATGATTATGGTTCACCAATTACTGAAGACGGAAATTATACTCAAGCGTATTATAATTATCGTGAACTCTTAAGTAAATATCTTCCCAAAGGAAAGAAATTACCTCCCATTCCTCCTCAGCTTCCTTCAATAGAAATTCCATCCATCACTTTAAATCAGTGTGCCCCTTTGTTTCAAAACATTGGAATTCCTATTAAATCCGTTCAGCCCAGGCCCATGGAATATTATGATCAGGATTACGGATATATTCTTTATCGCACACGTCTTGTAGGACCCAAAAACGGAAAAATAGTCCTTCAGGATGTTCACGATTACGCACAGATTTATCTTGATGGTAAATATATTGGAAAGATCGATCGCAGGAATAATGAAAATTCCATCGAACTTCCTGAAACCCAATCGAAAGAACCTCTTCTCGATATCCTCGTGGAAGCAATGGGACGAATTAATTTCGGTTCTAAATTGCTTGATCCCAAAGGAATAACCCAGTGCGTTACATTACGCGGTGTTACACTAATGAATTGGGAAGTTTTCACTCTTCCTATGAATGATTCGTTTATGCAAAAAATTATCTATTCTCAAGGTACTAAAATAGAAGGGCCAGGTTTTTTCAAAGGTTCATTCCAATTGAAAGAAACAGGTGATACTTTTCTCGATTTAAGAGCTTGGAAAAAAGGCGTTGTTTGGATTAATGGAATAAATCTCGGCAGGTATTGGGTAACTGAAGGTCCTCAGTATGATTTGTATGTTCCCGGGTGTTGGCTGAAAAAGGGGATGAATGAGATCATTATATTTGATATTCAACAGAAAGAGGCAGCCGGTCTTAATGCAAGAACTACCAGACCTCTTTCAAAAGAGTAGTTTCATATTTTTAAAACTTTTTTGAATAATTAGAAGTTTTGTCGGGGGTCGGGGGCAGGTTTTTCAAAACGAGCCCCCGAATATAAAATGAATATATTGAACTGAATAAAAATCATCGAATTGTTCGAATTATAGCTGTTTTTGTAAACCAATCGTCAGTTACTTTAATTCGTGCATAATCTCTTGTAGTAAAGTCTTTATTTGAACCCCGAATTCCTGATATTGAACAAATATCCCCAACATCGAGTTTATCCTGTTCCACTATAAATTCATCCACTCGTTCAGTACTGATAATCAATTTAAAAATATCCGTCACCTCGCTTACTCCGTCCCGTAAGTAAAGAAATTCATCTCC
>JAKAGC010000383.1 GCA_021817755.1 Acidobacteriota bacterium
AAAAGCAGGGTGGATGATCGATACTGCTCCGAATGCAGTGGTATATCATAAATTTTCCGCTTCAGTCGGAGGACAGAGTTTAAAGTCCGACCTGTTTAAAGTGACTTCTATGAAATTATATCACCGGAAACACTATAAATATAGCTGGTGGATACCGGTAACTTTCCATGTTTCTGCTATGCTGGTTAACAGAATTTTGCGAAAACAATGGGATCGACTTTTTCCAATAATCAAAAAGTGGTGGGCTGCTTAAGATGAGGATTTTTTCTTCAAGCTTTTCATTTTGCAGGATGATTTTGGGAAGATGATTGAATGATGAATATTGGGCTTATAAGGGGCAATCGTTTTTATATTTTTCTTTTTAGATTTAAACAAACATTATCAGGGAGGTTTCATTCCTAAAATGAATCATCAGAAATCCATTCAATTCTTTTTTTTAGTAATCTCGATATTTTTATGTCTATATAAACCGTTGAACCCGGAGAGTTCTGATGCAGCGGGGAAAAATTATATAGCTTACAAAAACGATAAGCTTCCTATAGAAATGCGTATTGCAGATCTTCTTTCTCGCATGACTCTTGATGAAAAAATAAGGCAATTGGATATGTACAGAGGAAGCGAGATTATGGAAAATGATAGATTTTCCTTTGAAAAAATTTCGACTGTTGTGGGTGATCTGGGTATGGGGTCGCTTCATGATCTTTTACCAATCTCTGCTGATATTTCAAATCAAATCCAGGAATATGCTGTAAACAAAACACGGCTTGGAATTCCTATTCTATTTATTGAAGAAGCATTACACGGTTATAATGGAAAAGGTAGTACTACTTTTCCAATACCCCTTGCGCTTGCCGGGACCTGGGATAAAGCGTTTATCGAAGAGGTGGGAAGGGTGATTGCAAAGGAAACACGTGCTCATGGGGTTCAAATGGTATTGGGACCTGTTCTCGACCTATCACGTGATCCGAGATGGGGGAGAATTGAAGAAACCTACGGAGAAGATCCATTTCTTACGTCGCAAATAGGACTTGCAATGATTAAGGGACTCCAGGGCAATGATGTGAAAAACAATGATTCGGTGGTAGCAGAACCCAAACATTTTGCAATACATGGAATTCCTGAAAGCGGTAGCAATGCCGCTCCTGTGTTTATGGGGGAGCGAGAAGCCCGTTCCGGTCCTCTTTCGGTTTTTGAAACTGCTTTTCATAAAGGCGGGGCACTTGCCACTATGGCAGCTTATCATGAACTGGATGGTATCCCATGTACGGCGAATTCCTGGCTATTAACAGAGTTATTAAGAAAAGAATGGGGATTTAACGGTTTTGTACTTTCCGATATGGGCGCTATAGGGATGCAAATCGGTATCCATAAAATTGCCGCCACTCCCAAGGAAGCTCTTTCCAATGCATTAAAAGCAGGGGTGGATATGCAGTTCTACGATTTTTCTCATCCTATATTCCGTGAAAGTATTCTCGAAGGAGTAAAAGATGGGTCGATACCAATAGAGGTGATTGATAGGGCAGTTCAAAATATATTACGCGTAAAATTCCTTTTGGGACTATTTGAGAATCCGTACACAAAGGAAAACCTTATTCAGCAGCGATTTCATACTGGAGAAAACAGAAACCTTGCTCTTCGCGCAGGGGAGGAATCCATCTGCTTGCTAAAAAATGAAAATTCTCTTCTCCCTTTAAAAAAGAACATTAAGTCGATTGCGGTCATTGGGCCAATGGCAGATGTCTCGGTTTTAGGAGGTTATTCTCCAAAGGAGGCCACTGCTGTTACAGTATTGAATGGAATTCGTCAACTTTTAGGAATTAGCGTATCCGTCCGGTATGAACCTGGAATTTATCCACAGGTCATTCCTGCAATAGTTGAATCAAAATACTTAAGTCCTGCTCTTCCTAAAACTTCAGATAAAAGTTTTTCAGGGGTCCAGGGGGCGGTTTTTCAAAAAAGCCCCCTGGTAGGTTTAAAAGCAGAGTATTTCAATAACCCGAATCTTGAAGGACAACCAGTTCTAACTCGAATCGAAACTGATATGATGCCCTATTGGGGGCTTGATTCTCCGGGACCAAGTGTGAACTCCGATCATTTTTCCGTTCGTTGGACAGGAACTATTACTGCACCGGTTACCGGGAGTTATGAATTGGGTATCGTTACCGATGACAGAGGTAGGTTATATATTGGCGATAAATTATTGGTGGACAATTGGGAGAATTATAAAAGTAATGTAATGATGACTTGTGAAATGCAGATGAAAGCAGGTCAGCCTTACCCGATAAGAATCGAATATGGGGAAGAAGTGGATTATGCTGGGATGCGGTTCAAGTGGTGTTTAAAATCGGAAGATAATCAATTGGATTCCACTCATCCAATATCTCTTGCTGTTGAAGCTGCCAAAAAATCGGATGTGGCCGTGCTTGTTGTGGGAGAATCTTCAGACCTGGTGGGTGAGGGAAAAGATCGTGCAAACCTGGACCTGGATGCCTTTCAAACGCGGCTTATAAAAGCTGTTTTTGCTTCAGGTACACCTACTGTGATGGTTTTATTAAATGGACGGCCGTTAACATTGGATTGGATAAATAAGAATATTCCGGCAATTATCGAAGCGTGGTTTCCTGGTGAATCCGGAGGAATAGCAGTCGCAAAAGTACTTTTCGGTGAAATCAATCCTTCGGGGAAATTGCCTGTAACCTTTCCTTTGTCTCTTGGTCATCTTCCTGTGTATTATAACCGGAAGCCTTCTTCGAACCGGAGTTATATCGATATGGATTCCCGGCCCGTTTATTCTTTTGGACATGGACTAAGTTACACAACTTTTAAGTACAGTAATCTTGTAATCGATACCGAGGGTGATTCTAAAGCTCCCATGGTGAACATTTCTGTGGATATCGAGAATTCCGGGCTCAGAGAGGGGGCGGAAGTGGTTCAATTGTATTTGAGGGATAATATAAGCAGTGTAACGACTCCCATAATGGAATTAAAGGGTTTTGAAAAGGTAAGGCTTGCATCCGGTGAAAAGAAAACGGTTCGTTTTAAGCTTGGGTTCGAGGAACTTGCATTATGGAACAGAGAGATGAAACAAATTGTGGAGCCGGGGGAATTTAGTCTAATGGTTGGAAGTTCTTCAGAGGATATCCGATTGAACGGTAGTTTTACTATTCACTGAATATATCGATTCCATTTGATGTAAGTGGATAGTGTGAAAAAAGTGTTTCAATTTTTGAAGATGAAATAATTATAAAACCGGGATTTTTAGGAATTTGATAATGTTATTTGTTTAAAAATTATAAATCGCTCTGTGTCAATTGGATTAAGTCTTCCTTTTCGAATCCCGTTGCTGCTGAAACGATATCGATATCTACTCCTCGCTTCAATAATTCTATAGCTGTCTCGCGTTTTCCCTCTTTTTTTCCTTCGATTAATCCTGTCCCATAACTTGAGTGGAACATACTTGCATTGTAATGAAGTGATTCCTGGTAATCTTCATATTCTTGTCGTTCTGCGGGGGATAATTTCAGAATATCCAACTCTTCTTTGGCTTTCATCAAACCTTTGGCCATGAATCCATCTTTAATTTCTTCATTTTTTAGGAAGTAAATCCATTCATCGATCCGGTTCCGCGTAATATTATCGAATTTGTTGACTTTAATCAAATAATATTCGGGGTAAATATCGGATATCTTTTCTGTTTTATAGAGTTCCTGTTGGATGCTGTTCAGTTTGAGTACATCATGCTTATTTAATCCAATAAAGGTGGTGGTGCCTTTGTAAAGGTAATCGTCTCCTGCTCCCATATCGAAATAAACGATACTGATTGAGATTATTTTCTTGATCTCTCCATACTGCATTCCGGCTTCGAGAGTTTCGGTCAGGAGTTTGGCTACTCCATAGAGAATTCGTTGAAGGAAATCCATTTCCGTGTCGTACTGGACTTCAATTATTATATATTCATTATTTCCGCTTTCCACAAGGAGATCCACTTTATTGTGTTTATCATTAGAGTCTTTTTTATTGGTTTCACTTTCCAATAGACCCTTTATATGGATATCCTGCATCAATAATTCACTTAGAAATCCTTCCAAAATCTCAAAATCCATTCTTTTTTTCAGGATTTGTTTTATTACCCAGTCTAAACTAACGAATCGTCTTTTTAAAGCCATATTTCACCATTTTCATTCCAAAATACAATAATATATTTTTTTATGGAAGTCAAATTTTTTTTCTTATTTAAGTAATATCCCTTGTAATTTTTAGGATAGAAAATACAAAAGTATTGCATTGCGGTACTTTTGATGCTACAATCCATTTATGAACAGTTTCTTACTAATTGGAATGCCTTACCGGAGGCCTTGCACGTGAATCGCCGCATCCTGATTGTTTATCCTCACAATTTTATCTCTGATAAAAGCGGCATCGATTCCAGGTACCTGGAATTGATCGAATATTTTGCATCACGGAATTTTTCGATTCATTTACTGAGCTTAAAAAATTTTAAGTCTTCCTGGGAGAAAATATCTGATCTTAAAGAAAAACATATCGATGAATTATTTCTTTATGATTTTAAAAAAGGTTCACGTTTACAAAGACCGAGAAACAGAAAAAGTAATCCCATTGCCTGGCTTAAGAAAAAATTCTCTGCTGGTTATGCATATACCCATTTACCCGATTTTGCTTATAAAAGTATGAAAACTCTTTTCCAATCATTAGTTACCCGGTATACTTATGATTTCATTCTGATCAGTTATGTTTACTGGGCAAATCTGGTTCGCTCAATACCTGGGAAGAAAAGTATTCCTGTTCTTGATTTATCCGATTTCATTACATTGAATCGTTTCGATAGTTCGAATGATAATGTGGCAATCGGTTCTATGATCGAAGAAGAGATCCGCCGGGTGAATCTCTTTAAACATGTTCTATGTATTTCTGACGAAGAAAAATATTTTTTTTCTCAGTTTGCGCGTGATCCCCAATCTCATTTTATTCCTTTTTTCATGACT
>JAKAGC010000384.1 GCA_021817755.1 Acidobacteriota bacterium
TCTTCTGCTTATGAATGTTTTTCCGATATTGATATCTCAACACGTGAACGACTTTTGAAACTTGTACTCGATCTCTGGCAGAAATTAGGATTGACTATTGTTCATGTTACTCATGATATAGAAGAAGCTCTTCTTTTAAGCAGAAGAATTGTATTAATGGGAAGCCGCCCTGGGAGGATCAAGCATATATTTAATATCGATATTGAATATCCCCGCAGTATAGATGATCCTCGTTTAATTACTCTAAAAAAGGAAATAACGGAGAGGTTTGATGAATAGACGAGAATTTCTTAAAACATCTATCATTGCAACTGCCGGGGCCAATATGGCTTTTTCAATTAAGGCTGCGTCTCAAGAGGAAGTTCGTATCGGTTACCTTCCAATTACGGATGCCACTCCTCTGTTAATAGCACATGCGAATAAATATTTTGAAGCTGAAGGATTAAAAGCGGCACATCCAGCAATGATCCGGAGTTGGTCTGCTCTCTCGGAATCGTTTTTATCCGGGAAATTCAATGTAGTTCATTTACTGCTTCCAATTCCCATCTGGATGCGTTACAACATGAAATCACCCGTTAAAATTGTTGCCTGGGACCATCTCAATGGAAGTGCATTAACTGTTGGTACCAAAACCTCGATAAAGAGTTTTTCTGATCTTGGGGGAAAGCGTATTGCTGTTCCCCATTGGTATTCAATGCACAATGTGATTGTTCAAATGGGAATAAAAAAGGCAGGATTGAAACCTGTTATTAAAATCCATTCCGATTCTCTAAAATCCAATGAAGTTAACCTACTGCTACTTCCTCCACCTGAGATGCCACCTGCTCTTGCTTCCGGGCAAATCGATGGTTATATAGTCGCCGAACCTTTTAATGCCGTGGGTGAGATGAAGATTAATGCACGTATTATGCGCTTTACCGGTGATATCTGGAAAAACCATCCCTGTTGCGTTGTCGTAATGAAAGAAGAATTGATTAAATCCAATCCGGTATTTACTCAAAAAGTCGTAAATGCAGTTGTTAATGCTCAAAAATGGGTGCTTCATAACCTTGATAAAACCGCTCAGATTCTTAGCCAGGAAGGACAAGGGTATCTTCCGGTTTCAAGAGATATACTTAGCAGGGTTTTTACTCATTATTCTTCTGAATATTATGGAACTGGAAATGCTCCCCGGGCTATTCATCATCCCCAATGGGGGTTAAAACGCATCGGGTTTCAACCCTACCCATTTCCATCTGCGACTCAATTTATTTTCAGGCAAATGCAAGAAACACTTGTAAATGGAGACAATGCATTTTTAAAAAAATATACTCCTGATTTTGTATCCAAAGACCTTGTCACTTATGAATTTGTAAAAAAAGCGATTCTCCAACATGGAGGTCCAGGGGCCTTTACGGAATTAAATATCGGTTCCACCAAAGATAAATGGGATAGGGAAGAAGTGATCGAAATATGAAACATTCTTACAAACAATCGTTGAACATGCTTTTATATGGGGTATTGGGCTCGATTCTTCTCACCATTGTTTGGCAGCTTACAGGAATGGTTGTATTTAGTGGCTCACAAAACCATCAATTTCAAAATTTCCTGCCCCTCCCAGCATTCAAAGCATTACTTCATTTATTTCATAACCATGTATTCTGGATATCTGTACTTGCCAGTTTAAGACGGGTTGCTGTCGGACTTGCCTTTGCATTTGTATTTGGATTTACCTGGGGAGTAATACTCGCTATTTCGCAAAGATTTCGTGATCTAACGACTCTTCCTATGCAATTTGTCAGGATGATAAGTCCCCTTTCGTGGATGCCTATCGCAATATTAGTACTACCTTCGTTTGAATATGCCATCTATTTTTTGATTTTAATGGCGGCAATCTGGCCAATTATGCATAACACAACCCAAGGACTTCTCGATGTTCCCCCTTCATGGATTAATATGGCGCGACTTCAAGGTGCGACCAAAATACAGGTATTATTCCGGGTTCTTTTACCTTCAGCTCTTCCTTATGTGCTCAACGGTATTCGGCTTGCATTAGGTATTGCATGGATTATTCTTGTTCCCGCCGAGTATTTGGGGATTAACAAAGGTTTGGGATATCTTATAAACGATGCCCGAGACACCATGGAATATGATCGCCTTATGGATCTAGTAATAGCAATTGGACTATTGGGTTTTATTTTGGATTCGATTTTTCGATTACTTTCCAAACATTTTGATTGGCGGCACAGGTAAAATTATAGAATTATTTATTTAAAACTATTTATATAAAACGATTCCGATTTTCTTTAACATCCCATAGAAAAGATTCAAAGGGAATCCCATTACATTAAAAAAGCAACCGTTAATTTCCTGTATATAAACCGATGCCTTTCCTTGTATTGCATAAGCGCCGGCCTTATCCATATATTCTTCGTGTTCGAGGTAGTAAAGAAGTTCTTCCTCTGATATTTCCGAAAATGTAACTCCTGTACGGGCGTAATCATAATACACCTGACCTTCATACCGGATAGCAACGCCCGTTAAAACTTCATGTTTATTATTAGAAAGCAGTTTCATAAATTCATATGCTTCGTCACGTGAAGAGGGTTTTCCAATAACTCTATTTTCACATAAAACAATAGTATCGGAACTGATAACCGGGTCATGGAAATAGGAGGAATTGTAAATAGCTTCTCCTTTTGCGATTGTTACACGTTTGAGGAAATCTTCTACTTTTTCTCCCGGGAGTGTATTTTCATCGATATCGGGAACAACTATAACGGGATTGATCCCGATCATTTTAAGTAATTCTTTTCGGCGTGGTGATGATGATGCAAGGATGAAATTCATAATTACCGGTTCCTATGTATTCGAGGTTAATCTATACCTGTTCGATGATTTCGTTCAACTGTTCATCGTTAAATGGTTTTTTCAGGAATTTGACATTGGGAATGTCACGGAACGGATCGAGTAAATCCGGGTTTGCAGTTACAATTACCAGGGTGGATTCGAAGTTTTCATCGAGGAAATCAAAGACTTTTTGTGTAAATTCGTCATTTATCATGAGTGATTCAGAAATAATAAGGAACTTAAATGGAATTTGTGAAATTTCATTGAATTTTTCTGTTTCATTAATAACGACAGTCTTGAATGCGTGGGCCTTGAAGAATTCGACCAGTTTCTTCTGGATATAGGGGAGAGGTTCAAGGACCAATACATAGGACATAATAGCGGCATGGCGTTCCTCGATTTTTTTAATTGCTTTTTGTGCGTTGACTTTTACAGCAAGACTCGATTCTTTGTCAACTACTTCCATTAATTTGGCAATTTCATTGGTACGTCCATAATCTCCGAGGAGCTCAACTGCCACTGATTTTACTTTCCAATCGATTCTTGGAACATCCAGTAATTTTACAAGGAATTCCATCAAACGTAATTTATGTTGATCTTCAAATGATTCGATTTCCTGTAACTGGTCCTTCAATTTCATCATTCGCGCATGTTCAATTTTTAGAGGATCAAAATCGAAGAGTAATAGAATATTTTTTACTTTTGCTTCGGATTCATCAAATCTAGAGGCCAGTTGATTCAGTTTTACGACAAACTCACCGATGTTATTTTTAAATGGTCCGGGCATGCGGCTTTCGAAGTCTTTTTTAAACTGGATGATTTTTTTTCGTAAAGCCCTTAGCATATTGGCGTTTGAATAACGAAGCATGGGGATCAATTTAAAAATAGAAAGGTATAGGTCTTCTTTATCTTTTGCATAATTATCGAAATGGATAATTAATTTTGGGATTATTTTTTCTCCCAATTCTTCTGTAACGCGTATTTTCCCTTTTAATTGCTCAATAAAGAATTCGAGAATAATATCTTTATTTTTAGCAGAGGGTTGAACTTCTAAAGCTTGTAAGTAAATATCTTCCTGGTTTCTTTTTACGACGTGGGAAATAATTTCCAGGGCGCCGGAGACTCCTTCACCTGAATATCCCGTTTCCAGTATGGTTATAAAAGGTTTAATCGCTTCGTCGTTATTCAGGTTATTTTTTAAAACTTCAACCGCCATTTCGCTAAGCAATTTGTTTTTATCGCTGAGGATGCGGGTTAAAACATCTATGAATTCTGGGTATTTTCCGTCCTGTAATTTTTTTAATACAATTTGTTTATGGTAATTCGTAAAGGAGAGGAATTCCTGGCTTAACATTACCCGTCCTTCTGGGAAAGAAAGAAGGCTTGAGACTACGTATTCCAGGTTTTTTTCGTCTTCAAGTCCTTTTTTATAGAGTTCCATCCGTTTCGGGTGAGTAACTACTGAGTAGACATAGTATAGTGCTCGGCGTTCTTTTTCCGATAAATCTTTAAAAATCAGCATAAAGAAATCGAATTTATCCCCGAGGAGACCGATTAGTTTTATTAAAGTAAACCGGATATCTTCGTTTTTGGTTCGTTTGAATAAATCATCGATGCGAGCGAGGAATTTATCATTCTTTAGGTTTTCCACTCGTGCGACTGTAAATATAGTCTCCATAATCTCGATTAAATTGGCATAATAATTAGAGTCTGCCAGTTCTGAATCGGGGTAAAAAGTTAATGAAGCTACAACCGATTCGAATTCCTGGATGAGTAATTCGAATGCTTCTGCCACACCCAGTTGGCTGACGATCGACCGGGCTAATTTTTTTAGATTTGAATTGTGATGAGAAAGGTAATCCAGGAAGAATTTTCCCTCTTCTTTAGTTGCTTTGTTGATAAATACAGTGGCAGAGACTCTTGCCAATTTCGAGTCTTTTTCTACACTTAAAATCTTATCGATTAATTCTTTCTTTTCTTTTTCATCCATGTATTTATAATACCAGATTCGAGTTAAAAAGTAAAATACTCTTCAAAAAAAAACACATGTATTGGTTTTTTATGAAAAAAATTTTTATACAATTTTTTATATGACTTTTTCTGGTGAATTTAATTCCGATTATGATATAATATTCTCTCATGGATGAGAGTACAAAAATTCGAAAGATCGGA